>JAAYPS010000057.1 GCA_012519655.1 Clostridiaceae bacterium
CCAATTGTTTCAAGTACCATTGGTTCTGCCATAGTAGCGGGTGTTCTAATATCTATTTTGGGATGAGTTTAGTAACGAGAAAACAGCTCAACAGAGCTGTTTTTTTGATCGGAATTTTCCATAGAATAAACATTAATAAAAACTGCACATTATGGCAGTTTGGGATAATAATATCATTGAATATAGAATTTAGCTATTGAAATGAACGGATATGTTTATTCCAAATAGTATTATATTTGAAAAAATTCTTTAAACTATGATAAGGCACAGGGTAGTTCTTCAATAAAGAAATAGGAGAACTATTTGAGAATATACAGATAAAGTATATCATAGAGCAGTATGAAAATAGGTAAAACCTATCAACCTAATTATACAATAGTATTTTACAATACATAATTATAGTACTAAAATATAGTCATAAGAAGTTGGTGTCAGCTTCAGTTATAAATAGTGCTTAAGGAGTATTGTAAAAAGTGAAGGATATTATTAATTTTGCTCAACTTAGCCATGCTAATTTGAGCAATAAATCAAAAAAAGCAATAAGTATATTTTTTATAATGGTTTTATCCATGATATTACTGACAGGTTGTGGCTTATCATCTACCACTGAACCCGCGCCAGATGAGGTAAGCCACAATGAATATTATTATAGTTTTAAAGATTCATTAGATAATCTTGTTAATTTGGAAAGTAAGCCAAATAGAGTTGTATCACTTGTTGGTTCATATTCTGAGACATGGGTTTTAGCTGGTGGAGAACTTGTTGGAGTTACAAATGATGTTATTTCTGAACGAAATATGGACCTGCCACTGGAAACTCAAATTGTAGGTACAATCAAAGAGCCAAATATTGAAGAAATTATAGCCATTTCCCCAGACTTTGTTATACTTTCACCAGATATAGAAAGTCATATTGAAGTTTCAAATATTTTAAAGGAAATTAAGATAGCACATGCTTTTTTCAAAGTAGAACATTTTGAAGATTATTTAAGTATGCTTGATATCTGTACTGATATTACAGGCTTTAAAGATTTATACGAAAAAAATGGCTTAGAAGTTAAGACAAGAATTGATAATGTTTTGCAAAATGTAAGCGATAAAAAGAAACCGGAGATATTACTATTACGAGCCTTTTCAAGTGGAGCAAAGGCTAAAGATGATGACAATAATGCTTGTAGAATACTAAATGATCTGGGGACGGTTAATATAGCATCAAAACATGAATCCTTACTAGAAGATTTAAGTATGGAGGTAATTATTAAAGAAGATCCTGATTATATCTTTGTAGTTACAATGGGGGACAGTGATAAAGCTTTAAAAAATCTAAGAGAGAGTATAGAAAAAAATCCCGCATGGAGTGAATTATCAGCAGTTAAAAACCAGAGATATATTGTATTACCTAAAGAACTTTTCCACTACAAACCTAATGCTAGATGGGGTGAAAGTTATGAATATATGGCAAAAATTCTATACCCGGATGAATTTAGATAAAACCAATAAGAGTTATAAAGTTGCACTTATAATTTTTCTTTTAGTTCTATTAGCAATTTGTATTACCTTAAGTATTTGTATTGGTTCAACACATATTCCTTTATCAAAAATCATTGAATCAATTAAGAATAGAGATAGTACTGGGAATAATTATAGAATTATTAGATATGTCAGATTACCAAGGACTTTTGCTGCAGCCCTTGCGGGATGCGCTTTTTCAGTATCTGGTGCAATAATGCAGTCTGTATTAAATAACGCTCTTGCAAGTCCAAATGTCATAGGTGTAAACTCAGGGGCAGGACTTTTTACTGTTTTGCTGGTTGCTTTTTTTCCTTCGAGTTTGCATCTTACACCAATTGCTGCTTTTACAGGTGCGATGATAGCGGTCTTTATCGTATATTTTATTGCAAAACAAACTAAAGCATCGAGAATGGCTATAGTCTTATCAGGAGTGGCTGTATCAAGCTTTATAGGTGCAATTATAGATACTGTTCTGACACTTAAACCAGATGTAGCTATCTCTCGTACAGCATTCTTGATAGGTGGTTTTTCAGGCGTAACAATGAGAGAGATTAGTCTTGCTAGTATCCTCATTTTAATTGCATTGTGTTTGTCTTTCATTTTAAGTTATGATATGAATATTTTAGCACTAGGAGATGAAAGTGCTAAATCCTTGGGACTTAATGTTACTAGTATTCGTTTTTTTTGTTTAGTTCTTGCTGCAGTACTGGCAGGAAGTGCTATTAGTTTTTCAGGTTTATTAGGCTTTGTAGGACTTATAATACCACATTTGTCTCGAAGTTTAGTAGGATATGATAATCGTATTCTACTTCCTGTAACAGCACTCTTTGGAGCAATTTTTACTCTAATGAGCGATTTGTTAGCACGGGTTCTCTTTGCTCCATATGAGATTCCCGTTGGAATTATTATGTCATTTTTAGGTGCACCGTTTTTTATTTATCTATTAATCAAGGGAAAACGAGGACAGCTATATGATTAAGCTAAACAATATAAACGCAGGTTATAATAAAGTTACTATTATTAAAAATATAAATATTAACTTTGAAAAAGGAAGTATAATATCTATTATAGGCAAGAATGGTTGTGGGAAAAGCACTCTTCTAAGAACAGCTTCAAATTTACTAAAACCTTTTAGTGGAGAAATAACCATCAATGGCACGAATATTTCAGCTATTGACCGTAGGGAACTATCAAAGATAGTATCTTTTTTGCCCCAGCATAGACCTGTACCGAATATGTCGGTATATAATTTAGTTATGCATGGAAGGTACCCTTATTTGGGATTTTCCAGGACAAAAACACAGCAAGATAAAGACATAGTAGAAAACGCAATTAGAAGTATGGGGCTTGATCCATATAGAAATAAAAATATCCAGGAGCTCTCTGGTGGAGAACGTCAAAAGGCTTATATAGCAATGATCTTAGCCCAGGATACCGATATAATATTCTTAGATGAGCCAACCACATATTTAGACATTAATCATCACCTTGAAATATTGGAAATTACGAAAGAACTAAAGGGTCTAGGAAAAACCGTAGTTATGGTTCTTCACGATTTGCACAGTGCACTTGCTTATTCTGAAAAAATATGCTTAATGGATAAAGGTGAAATTGTAATGTATGACACGCCAGAGCGAGTATTTGCGAGTAAAGAAATAGATAGAATCTTTAGCATTAACTCCGAAATGGTAAAGGTGGGGATGGATGAAAAGCCACATTATGCTTTTTATTGTTAAGGAGCATCGCTTTGTTATCTAACTTGATGCTAAGAAATTATAAACCGGTTCTTATTGTGATTTGGATAAAAGAACCGGTTTTTGCATAAGTGAATCTATTGCATCAGCGAGACATTTATCAGCACATAAACCGCAATTAATACTATATATAATAAATCACTTGTTTAATCAATAAGGAAATGATATTATACAACAATAATGATAGGTAAAACCTATTAACCTCAAAGAGAATTGAACGCAATAAATAGCAAAATTAAGGAATAAAATATTATGACAATTAGACATTTAAGAATTTTTATCGCAGTAGCTGATTGTGGGAAAATGAATGCTGCTGCTAAACAATTGTATATTTCACAACCTACGGTTAGTCAAGCAATCAAGGAGCTTGAAGAGCATTACAATATGCTGTTATTTGAACGCCTTGGTAAAAAGCTTCATATTACTGAAAATGGTAAAGAATTACTATATTATGCCAGAAGTATAGTAAAGCAGTTTGATGATATGGAAGAGAAGATATTTGAATCTAGCTATGTTAAAAAAATAAGAATTGGTGCAACTCTCACAGTGGGTAATTGTATACTTGGTAATGTTATTAAGAGATTTGAAGAGCTTAATCCTAAAACAGAAGTGTATTCTTATATAAATAATACTAAAAATATCGAAGAAAAGTTATTACAATCTGAACTTGATATTGGAATTGTTGAAGGTAAGATTACTAATCAAAATTTAATTGCTGTTCCTCTTGTTAATGATCATTTGGTTCTTGTTTGTAGTGCAAAACATCCCCTTGCCCAAAAAAAGAATATTAGTTTAAGCGAACTGGAAAATGAGCGTTTTGCAATGCGTGAAGAAGGTAGTGGCACAAGGGCGCTTTTTGAAAGTTATATGCATGAACATGGAGTACCAATTAAAGTTGTTGTAGAAGGTAGTAGTATTGATGTTATAAAAAAAGCAATAATTGAAAATCAGTGCTTATCAGTAATTTCCATCCGTTTAGTGGAAGAGGAAATTAAGAAAGGTGAAATTCATGTAATTCCATACCCTGAAAGTAGCTGGAACAGATATTTTAGTGTTGTTTATCACAAAAATAAAGTTATTTCGAACGACATGAATACTCTTTTTGAGATAATAAAAAATTATAAGAATGTAGGTATATTTGAAGATTTATAATTGATTTTTTGAATTTAGAAAAGTGGTCTATCTTAATCATATTTTTCATAGTTTTTAATTAAATGTACAAAATAAAATGAATAGAAAATATAGCATCGTAAAATGTCCGATTAAGGAGACCCAATGTGAAAAAAACATGTATTTTATCAATCAAAAAAATATCCATATATACTATATTACTTGGAATCATAGCAATAATCTCCCATTATGCATATGAACTGAGTGGGGAAATATTTATTGTAGGACTGTTTAATCCAATTAATGAGAGCGTATGGGAACATTTAAAATTTATGTTTTTTCCATTGTTATTATTATGGATAATCATATATATGATTAAAAGTGATAATTGTGAAAAGTCAGCAAACACTTGGATTGTATCTGCAGCAGTTTCTTTGGTTATAGCACCATTATTAGTTTTACTGTTGTATTATGGGTGTAAAGGTGCTTTAGGGGTTGAATCTGTGATTTATGATATCCTTTTAGTGTTCATTTGCTATTTTATTGCATTATGTATTGCATCCCATATCTTTATATATTCAGATCCAAAGTCATGGGTAGCAGTTGTATCGGTTGTCATAGTGATTGTAATATTTATTTCGTTCATAGCCTTTTCATTTAACCCACCACAGTTACCCATTTTCTACTCTAGCAATAGCTAAAACAAGGGTTTTGTTATATAAACTCAATCAAGTAATAACAATATTTTAGTAAGTCATGAAACAGGCGTCCCAGTATTTCGCTATATAAACACAATAAAGTAACTACAATAATTTAGTGGGCCATGAAACTGGTGTCCCAGTATTTTGCTATATAAACTCAACGAAGTAACTACCATTCTTTTTTTAGTATTAAGAATTTACTATATTTATCTTCTATATCGCAATATAAAATAAATATATACAGCAATTCATAAATATATCCAGAGAAAAATTTCCAGTAATCTTTTAAGATAAAAGTAGTGCATGTATAGAACATGCTGTAAAAAAGTGATTTATTAGAAGGAGGTTTTCTCATGAAAAGGATCTTATCCATTCTATTGGCAGCTGTTATGCTGTTATCTGTAGCGCTAATGGCTACTGGTTGCACACCTACACCCGCTGGAAGTGGCGGAGGCAGCGGTAAACTGATCGGGGTAGCCATGCCAACAAAATCACTGCAACGTTGGAACCAGGACGGGGCAAACATGAAGAACTTACTGGAGAAAGCAGGATATACTGTAGATTTGCAATATGCAGCAGACAGTGTTGAAATGCAGGTGTCCCAGATTGAAAACATGATCACCAAAGGTGCTGAGATTCTTGTTATCGCTTCCATAGATGGTGAGTCTCTAGGTGGTGTTCTTGAACAAGCTGCAAAAGAAAATATCAAGGTTATTGCTTATGACCGTCTCATTAAAGGCACACCCCATGTTGACTATTATGCAACCTTCGACAATTACAAGGTTGGTGTACTACAGGGACAGTACATTATTGATACATTAAAGCTTGCCGAAGGAGAAAAGGGACCATTTACCATGGAGGTATTTGGTGGATCCCCCGATGACAATAATGCTTATTACTTTAATGGCGGTGCAATGGATACATTGAGACCTTACATAGACAGTGGAGTTCTTGTAATAAAGTCCGGCCAGACCGATATGGAGCAGATTGCAATACCCGGCTGGAAATCCGAGGGTGCTCAGGCAAGAATGGATAATTTACTTACTGCATACTACGCAGATGAAAATGTTGATATTGTTCTATCACCAAATGATAGCCTTGCACAGGGTATTGTCGCTTCCTTAAAGGCAGCAGGCTATGGTTCTAGCAGTAAACCATATCCGATTTTGACAGGCCAGGATTGTGATATTACCAATGTAAAACAATTAATCGCTGGTGAACAATCCATGTCGGTATTTAAGGACACAAGAACGTTGGCTGAAAAGGTAGTAGGAATGGTTGAAGCCATAATGAAAGGTACCGAACCCGATATTAATGATACAGAAACCTATGATAATGGTGTAAAAGTGGTACCATCCTACCTATGTGATCCTGTCTTTGCTGATGTGAACAATTATAAGGAATTATTAATTGATTCTGGATATTATACAGAGGATCAGCTAAAGTAAGATAATTATAAATACCCCCGGCTAAATGCCTCTATATGAGTTTACATAAAAATTAAGCATGGTAATTAACAATAATGGTCATTAAGTATTCTTGAAACTGAAACATAATCAGAGCGACATTAATGTTAATTAACAATAATGCCATTAAATCAAGGAGCATCAATATGTCAGAGTACATTCTTGAAATGAAAAATATATCGAAGATATTTCCAGGTGTCAAAGCTTTGGATGATGTTAATTTAAAAGTAAAAAAAGGTGAGATCCACGCGCTTGTCGGTGAAAATGGTGCTGGAAAATCCACATTAATGAATGTATTAAGTGGCATTCACCCCTATGGAACATATTCCGGTGATATCTATTTCAAAGGTAAGAAGTGTGAATTTAGAAACATCCGAGATAGTGAAAAGGCGGGCATAGTTATCATACATCAGGAGTTGGCCTTAAACCCATATATGACGATAGCCGAGAATATTTTCCTTGGAAATGAGCGCGCGGTCAATGGCGTTATCAATTGGCATATCACCAATCAGGAGGCAAAAAAACTTATCCAAAGAGTAAGTCTTAGGGAAAAGCATGATACTCTGATAAAGGATATTGGTGTAGGAAAGCAACAGCTCGTTGAAATTGCCAAAGCACTTTCCAAAAGTGTTGAGTTGCTTATTTTAGATGAGCCCACAGCTGCACTTAACGATGAAGATTCAAACAATTTATTGAATCTTCTTCTTGAGTTAAATCAAAAACAGGGGCTTACTTGTATAATTATCTCTCATAAGATACATGAAGTCACAAGAATTGCTGATGAGATCACCGTTATCCGTGATGGTGCCTTGATTGAAACCCTTGTCAAAGGTAGGGATGATATTTCAGAAAACAGGATTATTAAGGGTATGGTGGGTAGAGAGCTTGTTAATAGGTTCCCGGAAAGAACTTCCCAAATTGGTGACATAGGTTTTGAAGTAAGGAATTGGGTAGCCTATGATCCCCTTGATGAGGATCGGATGCGAATCAAACATGTTAACCTAAATGTAAGAAAGGGCGAAGTGGTTGGTATCGCTGGTCTGATGGGCGCGGGACGCACTGAACTGTTTATGAGTCTTTTTGGAAAGGCTTACGGCAAAAAAATCAGTGGTACCATTATTAAAGATGGCAGGGAACTTAAATTGAACAATGTCAGCGATGCCATACAAGAAGGGCTGGCGTATGTGACCGAGGATAGAAAAACAGCTGGGCTGATCCTAATTGATGATATCAGAAGGAATATTACCGTGGCAAGTTTAAAAAAGGTCAGTAAAAACAGTATTATTGATGAAAACGCAGAGATAAAGGTTGCCGAAGAGCAAAGAAGGTTATTAAACATAAAGTCCTCCAGCATCTTTCAAAAAACAAGCAACTTGTCGGGTGGAAACCAACAAAAGGTTGTGTTGAGCAAATGGATTTTTGCTGAGCCCGAAGTATTGTTTTTAGATGAACCCACCCGTGGAATTGATGTTGGAGCAAAATACGAGATATATACTATAATTAACAAACTAGCCGAACAGGGGAAATGCATTGTGGTTATTTCATCTGAACTGCCAGAGATATTAGGTATTTGTGACAGAATCTACATTATGAATGAAGGAAAAATGGTTGGTGAAATGACAAGGGAAGAGGCTTCCCAAGAGAGCATAATGAAGTGTATTATGCAATCCGAACATAATAATGTTTGAATTGGTAGATATGACTACCAAGCAAAAAGTTTCAATCAATAAAGGGAAGGATTCAAATATGGATAATTATAGAGATGTTCTAAGGCACAATATGAGACAGTATGCCATTGCTATCGCACTGTTGGTTATTACTTTGGTATTTCAGATATTAACCAAAGGAGTACTACTAAAACCAATTAATGTATCAAGACTCATTCTGCAGAACAGTTATATATTGATTCTTGCTATTGGAATGGTACTATGTATTTTGACGGGAGGACATATAGACCTAGCTGTTGGTTCCATTGTTGCACTGGTCAGTGCATCGTCTGCATTATTCAGTGTAACCCTTGGAATACCTCCATTGCTCTCCATTCTTCTTGGACTATTAGTCGGGATTTTGGCAGGTATGTGGCAGGGGTTCTTTATCGCCTATGTCAATGTCCCTCCATTTATTACAACGTTAGCGGGTATGCTGATTTTTAGAGGGATTAACAATATTATACTGAATGGGCAAACCATTCTGCTGCCAAAATTGTACGTTACTATCGCTTCCGATGTAATTCCTGATATATTCGGAGATGGAACAGGTTTACATATTACAACAATCCTTGTTGGATTTATCGCCGCCATCGCCTTTGTTGTTGTGGCAATAGTGAACAGGGAGCATAAAAAAAGACATGATTTTGAGGTTGAAGCCAATCACTTGTTTTTTGCTAAACTTGTGGCAATAGCAGCAATAATTGTTCTTTTCTCTTATTGGTTGGCCAGAGCAAATGGCCTTCCCTATGTTGTTATTTTATTGATTGTGCTTATTGTAATATACACTTTCATTACAACAAGGACTGTTGCCGGAAGGCATATCTATGCACTAGGTGGAAATGCGAAAGCCGCTGAATTATCCGGAATAAAAACAAAAAGAGTGATGTTTTGGGTGTACACCAATATGGGCTTTATGGCAGCTATAGCAGGCATTATCTTTGCAGGAAGGCTCAATTCCGCAACACCAACTGCTGGAGATGGTTTCGAATTAGATGCCATTGCTGCCTGTTTTATAGGTGGTGCTTCGGCCAGTGGTGGTGTTGGAACCATTATCGGTGCAATTATTGGTGGTTTCATCATGGGTATTCTGAATAATGGAATGTCCATTATGGGTATCAGCACTTTTTGGCAGTCAATCGTAAAAGGATTGGTTTTGATTGCCGCAGTGGCATTCGATGTTTATTCCAAATCCAAGGCTAAGGTAAGTTGAGCGAAATGATTGTCGATCAAGATCTAATTGAGCAGTTAAAGAACCTAACAAGTAAACACCGATCAACAATTATATAAGCAGTGGGTATACAGCAATAGAATTTAAAAAGAATTTAATTAGCGTGATAAAAACAAAGAGTATAATATTACTCTTTGTTTTTTTAATATTAATAAAATGCTATACGGATTTTTAGGCAAATGAGGTATAATGATGCTAATGGTGACGCATTCATACAAAATTTGCATCATATAACAGAGATGGATCACATTTTTCAGCAATGGGGTGAAAATCTGATGGGTGATGTTCACAAAGAACTGCTCCATATAAGTTCACATGATAAAATAGTAAATCGTATGTTAAAGGGAATAGCCATTATTCTATTTTTGATATTGGCTGTGGCTTTTACAATCTCTATTACTTCATCCATGGTCATGGAAGAGAATTTCTATGCAAACGATAAGAAAAACAACGCTAAAATCTCGTACAAGAAAAACTTCCTGGTCCTAATGTACCAAAATTCCGATGATTTTTTGGAGAGATTCAAGGAAGGAATTCATCAGAAAGCAGAAGAAAGACAAATTCGAATTGATTTTGTAAATGTTGAAAGTATGAGTGATGCCATCAAGAGCATCAATACTGCTGTCGCCGCAAAGGTGGATGGTATAATAGCCCAAGGGATTTATGATGAGGATTATATTGATGCCATTAATCAGGCTATTGATAAAGGAATTTCTGTACAGTTTGTCTACACCGATGCCAGAGGCACAAACAGGGATTATTTTGTTGGGTATAATGCTTATGATTACGGAAAAAAAGCAGCTCGGCAAACAATCGAAGTGCTCCCTAACAGACCTGTAAACATTGCATTAATTGTCCAAAGTGTTACCGACGCTGATAAGGATGTGACCAGCAGTCTGACTATCGAGGGTTTCAAATCCGTAATAGATAAACATCCCACGCTCAACTTAAAAGATATAGCATCTACAAGCTTTGATTTGTTCAGTGGTGAAGATGCAGCTTATAGTATCTTAACCCAATATCCTGATCTGGATGCGATTGTCTGCACTAGTGAAAAAGATACATTTGGCGCAGCTCAGGTAATTATTGATTTAAATCGGGTTGGAGAAACAAAGCTGATTGGAGTTGGATTATCAGAGGATATTTTAAAATACATAAGATTGGAAGTGATTGCTGCTTCCTTTGATATGAATCCAGAGATGATGAGTGTACGGGCGCTTGATATCATGACCGAAGAAAAGCCAACAAGTGATTATATTGAGATTCCATTCAATGTTGTAACAGCTGAGAATGTGCATTTATTTGGCAAATAGTGGGGTGAGAATGATTAATTGGAGAAGAAAGTTTAATATAAATACCATAAGAAAAAAAATGTTGTTTTACTTCTTGTTGTCAATCATTTTAGTAAGCTCCGTCAGTGTATATCTTTCGGTCAATTCGAGACATTTTTTCCGGAAAATCGATTCCATGTTCCGATTAAGCATCCTGTTGGAGGATATGCAAAACTACCTCACCTCAGCTGAAGAAAATCTTGTCCTATTTATTCAGACCAAGGATTCGGACAGCAAAAATCGATTTCAATTGTATATGGATCAACTCCATGAAAGCACTGAAAAAATACAAGACTCTATGCTCGCTGACTACTACTATATTGATAGGCTCATCAATCTTATAGATACATTTTCTGTGAGTGCAAATGAAGCTATTAACGCCAAGCAAGGACGTGATGCTGACACAGTCCGTCAAAAATACAATGATGTTCATCAGACCGGTCAGTATATTATGGAGGAGATACAGCAACTTAATCTACAGCAATTAAAACGAAACACAGAGTATTATTCGGCTCTGTCGAAGAATAATGCCATCGTAGAAAAGGCAAACCTAGTAATGATTATTGATATTCTGGTTTTATCCTGCATTATTGTTTTTTATATTACATATAAAATGACTGATCCGATTATGAAACTCTCCCATGCTGCTGAAGAAATATCAAAAGGGAATTTTGATGTGGAAGAGGTGCATGTCACCACTGATGATGAAATCAAAGTAATGGCTGTGGCCTTCAATAAAATGAAAAATAGTGTAAAAAATTATATTGAAGCATTACACAGTAAGTCAGAAATTGAAGCCAGGTTAATGGAAAAGGAAATGCAGAATTTAAGAATGCAGACACTCCTAAACAATGCAGAGTTGCAATCATTACAATCCCAGATCAACCCACACTTTCTGTTTAATACTTTAAATGCAGGAGTACAGCTTGCCATGATGGAAGATGCGGATAGAACATCCTGCTTTCTTGAAAGTTTGGCTGCACTTTTTCGGTATAACGTAAGACGTCTGGATACCGAGGTATCACTGAACGATGAAATGAATAGTGTAACGGCATATATTGATCTGATGAAGGTTCGCTTTGGTGAGATGATTGGGTTTCAAATAGAAATTGAGGATAAGGAAATATTGAATGCAAAGATACCACCCCTTATTCTTCAACCAATCGTTGAAAATGCCTGCATTCATGGAATTGGTGAAAAGGAGGAAGGTGGAAATATAACGATCCACGTTTTTTGCGAAGATGGAGAAAATGTGATTGAGGTTGTTGATGATGGTGTTGGGATGAGTGAACAGACCATCAATGAGATATTTAATAAGGCTGCTAGAGGTGATGTTTTTCCAGAAAAGTCTAAAAAAGGCCATACCACGAGTATTGGAATTAATAATGTGATTCAACGCTTGAGGTTGTTTTATCGAAAGGAAGACGTTATTCAAATTATTAGTGTTGTAGGGAGAGGAACGCGGGTAATCATGCGCATTCCCGTTTTAGAGACAGTACAGTAATTAGCTCACTAAGTTGCTTCAACAAGAATTAATGAGTTACAATAATAGATTTCTTATAAGCGAGGGAGAACGATGTATAAGCTAATGGTAGTGGATGATGAACAAATAGTGATAGATGCAGTCACACATATTATTCATAATAGTTTAAAGAATGTGACTGTTGTAGCCACAGCAAAAAACGGTAGGGAAGCAATTGAAAAGGCTAGGACAAATCGTCCAGATATGATCTTGATGGATATTCGAATGCCAGGAATTAACGGTATTGATGCCATATCAGAAATAAAGAGAAACAATTCTGACGTTCTGTTCGCAATTATTTCGGCCTACGAGCATTTTGATTTTGCTAAAAAGGCAATGGAGCTTGGTGTAGAGCATTATATTTTGAAGCCCATTAACCGTAATAAGCTCATCGACACGATCATAAAAATGATCAGCTTAATCCATGAGCGTGAAGAAAGAAAAAAGAAAGAGCTTGAAACCATTGAAAAATTGGAAAAGGTAATTCCCTACCTGGAACAGGGGTTCATCTACTCCATTTTAATGAATGTTGAATTTGATGATGAGCTTATGAAATACATGGAAATATTGGACATGAATCAGACAGGCGGATATATTATGATCATGCAGTTTGGTGATGGTAAAACTGCAAAATCTTTATCAAACAAAATTGGATCAGGTATTGTAGGCCAGGCAAACTACCCCTATATACGTGATATTTTCAAGTTCAAATGTAAATGTATTGTAGGGCCTGTACTAATCAATAAAATAATTGTATATATACCATCAGAGAAATTCGATAATGAATATGATTTCCGCTTACAGACCATTTCGCTAGCCGAGGATATTCAAAAGAGTGTTCGAATAAAAATGAATATGGAATGTTTTATAGGTATAGGCAGCTGCAAGAAGAATCAGGACATTATCGAATCCTACCATGAGGCAGCTAAAGCACTGCAATACAATCGCGGAGAACCAATTTCCAGTTTCAGGGATATTTGTGGAGAAGAGCAAAATATTGTTCGCGATTTTCATGCAACAAAAAATATGATAGCAAAAATTGAAATGGGAAATGAAGAAGGTGCAATTACTGCTTTTTCAAAGATTACCGATAGAATCCAGCACAATGAAGGCCTTAGTTTTGAGAAAAAACGTAGTATTCTTATAGAATATATGGTGATTGTTCATAGAAAAGCAATGGAAGCGGGTGTCGTTGAAGATGCTTCTGTAAAATATGATGATTATATTATCGAAATGATTAATTTAGATAGATTTGAAAAGTTAGTGGTATGGTGCTTGAACCGTATCAGGTACATAACAAAGAGAATAAAGGCTGGGAAAGCAGAAAAGGGTAATTGTATCATTGAAAGAGCAAAGAATTACATTAAGGAATATTTCCATGAGGAAATCACTTTGGAGGAACTGTCTAAGAGCTTGAATATCAGCCCACAGTATTTCAGTAGACTGTTTAAGGAGGAAACCGGGTATAATTTCATTGAGTATCTAACATTTGTCCGCATTGAACACAGTAAACTACTTATGCAATCGACGGATATGAGCATTAAAGAAATATGCTATCGTGTCGGATATGGAGATCCGAATTATTTTAGCCGGTTATTTAAAAAGAATACAGGTCTGTCTCCTACCACTTATATCAATATGAACCGAGAAGTAGTGTCAAATCAGTCGGTAAGTATGACCTGATTGCTTTATCTTTATTAAGGCTATATCACAAAAGCCTTTTAACACAACAACCGGTAACAAGGGAGGTCGAAGATGAAAAAACGTCTAAAGAAAAAAGTACTTATAGTTACAGGTATTTTCATTGTATTCAGTCTTTGCTCCTGTGGTAATCCTGTTGAAAACGTTAATGTAAGCATGGAGGATAATATAGTTCTTGGCCTGGTTATTGATGGGCTTGTAATTGAGAGATGGCAAAGAGATAGGGATATTTTTGTTTCAAAAGCAAAAGAACTGGGCGCGGAAGTGATTGTACGGAATGCAAATGAAGATACAAACAGGCAGGTAGAACAGATCTATACAATTATTGAGGAGGGGATTGATTGCCTGGTGATCATTCCCTATGACAAGGATGGCTTATCCCAGTGCATAAAAGCTGCAAAAAAGAAAGGTATTCCGGTGATCGCATATGATCGTCTCATCAAAAATGCTGATGTGGATGTGTATATCTCTTTTGACGGCGTACAGGTCGGTCGGTTGATGGCGGGTGCACTCTACGAAAAAGTGCCAGAAGGTAACTATATCATTATTAACGGTTCTCAAAAGGACAATAACAGTTATCTGTTTAATACAGGATTCAAACTGGCTCTTAGAGAAGGGATTGACAATAACGATATCCATATACTGGATGAAGTCTGGTCAGAGGACTGGAGGGAGGAAGAAGCATATAATACAGTCAGTAAGGCCATTTCTGAAGGGATGAAAATTGATGCTGTTATTGGTGGAAATGATAGGTTGGCTGAGGGAGCTATAAAGGCCCTTTCAGAGAACAGGCTATTAAGCGAAGTATATGTTGTCGGTCATGATGCAGAACTTTCAGCATGCCAACGGATTGTTGAGGGAACACAGCTAGCCACCGTGTATAAACCCATTAAGGTTCTTGCTGAGGGTGCTGCCCAGTTGGCGGTGGATATGGCAAAGGGGAAGAAAATAGAATCTACTCACACAATTCATGATGGAAAGAGCAATGTACCCTTTATTCAGTATGAGCCGGTACTTGTAACAAAGAAAAACATGGTTGAAACGGTGATTAAAGATGGGTTTCACACCATGGAAGAAGTATACCGAAATGTACCTGAAGAACAATGGCCACATTGATGTAATGACAGGTTACAGAAATCATCCATACCGAGCCTAAATATAGCTAAACAGAGCCCTAAACGTAGTTGATATCCCTACGGAATCACATAGATAGTGATTCTGTAGGGCTTTACATTGTGTGTCGATTATATCATCTTAAGATGGTATAATATATTGTGATTTTGCATTAAAGCTTATCACACATATTGTACATTTAATAATTATAAAGATTAAACCACAAAAGTTTCATGTATAGAAAGAGGGTTGATTATTATGAAGTATTTAGAGGTTAAGATAAACGATGCGGCTGCAATAAAGGAGCTATCTGACTTAGCAGTAAAAATACTAAGAGAGCATTACGATCCAATTGTAGGCGTAACGCAAAATGATTATATGCTTTGCAAATTCCAATCGGTTTCTTCAATTACAGAGCAATTGAAGAATGGATATATATATTATTTTGTCTGTGATTTATCTGGAAATAAATTGGGTTTCCTTGCTTATTATCCAAGAAAGGATGATATGTACTTAAGTAAGTTTTATTTGCTTAAAGAACAACGAGGAAAGGGTATATCTAAGGACATGCTTCAATTTGTTATTGAAAAAACAAAGGAAGCAGGATTGTCATCAATTGTATTAAATGTAAATAAGAAAAATAGTGCTATTAAAGCATACGAGAAATTGGGTTTTATTAAAATTGGAGAAGAAAAAAACGATATAGGAAATGGCTACTTTATGGATGATTTTGTATACAAGTATTGTATTAATTAATATCCTTTCATCATGTCATACATAAATCAAATCGAGCTAAAACATTTTTTTCGATATAAATAAAATATGTGTGGAGGTAATGGTATGGATTTATTGGAAGCAATTTATGAAAGGCATTCTGTACGCAGTTACAAGGACAAAAAAATTGATGGCGAGGTTCTAAATGAGCTACAACACTTCATCAGTCAATGTAACGAAGATAGCGGATTAAGTATTCAGCTTTGTCTTAATGAACCCAAAGCATTTACTGGCATGATGGCAAAGTTCATGCGGTTCAATAATGCAAATAATTACATTGCACTTGTTGGCAAGGAAAGTGATGATCTATCAGAAAAGTGTGGTTATTATGGTGAAAAGATTGTCTTGAAAGCACAGCAACTTGGTCTTAATACCTGCTGGGTAGCTGTCACATTTAGCAAAAGTCAAGCTCAAAAAGTTATTAAGTTGAACGCAGACGAAAAGCTGTTAATAGTTATTGCAATTGGTTATGGTGAAACCAACGGGACATCTCATAAAGTAAAACCCATTGAAGAACTATCTAATATAAACGAATTGAAGGATGTACCAGAGTGGTTCCTTAATGGTATGAAAGCTGCTCAGCTTGCTCCTACTGCCAGGAATCAACAAAAATTCAGATTTGAATTGCATAAAGATGAAGTGAAATCATATTCTGGTTCAGGGGCATACACGAAAGTAGATCTGGGCATTGCTAAATATCATTTTGAAATCGGTTCGGGTAAAAATATATTTAAGAAGTGATTAATCGAAGGAGCAACCGCTCAATTTGAGATTTCAGCATTAAATTAAGCCATGAGTCAAGAAGAAATGAATCTGAGGAGAGAATATGTACTACTCTACACATTACAAATCACCTGTTGGGGATATATTGATTGCAAGTGATGAAAATAACATTATAGGTTTGTGGATTGGTAAACAGAAATACATTGCAAACACAATGCCAAAAAACATAATCGAAAAAGACAACCTCCCCATATTACAAGAAGGTATATCATGGTTGGATGATTATTTTGCAGGTAACAAGCCGCAATTATCAAAGCTGCCCATTGCTCCCATAGGCGGAGAATTTAGACAGCAAGTGTGGAAGATACTTACCGAAATACCCTATGGTGAGTTGACAACGTACGGTAGCATCGCTAAAGAAGTTGCGAAACGTATGGGGAAGGAAAAGATGTCTGCACAAGCCGTAGGTGGAGCTGTTGGACACAATCCAATATCAATCATCATTCCCTGCCACCGAGTGGTAGGCTCAAATGGAAGTCTAACGGGCTATGCAGG
>JAAYPS010000058.1 GCA_012519655.1 Clostridiaceae bacterium
GTCGATGAAAACAGCCGGGTTTTAATACTTGGTACAATGCCTGGGGTTGAATCATTAAGACAACAGCAATACTATGCTCATCCACGAAATTTGTTCTGGTCTTTTATTTACGGTATATTTAATGAAAATCCTGATTCTGATTATGATAAAAAGATAGAATTTTTGAAGCAAAAAAATATAGCATTATGGGATGTATATAAATTCTGCAAAAGAAAAGGAAGTCTTGATGCAGATATTATTGATGAAGTACCCAATGAAGTTGCAAAGCTTATTAATGCATATCCAAATATAAATTATGTTTTTTGCAATGGTGCTACATCTCAGAAGCATTTTGTAAAGAATGTGCTTCCAGATATTAAACGTGACATTCTTTACATGCGACTGCCTTCAACAAGTCCTGCAAATGCTTCCATACCACTGAAGCAGAAATTAGACATGTGGCAGAAGGTGAAGTGTGCACTTGAAAACAGGCTATAATCGCCAATATTTATATAAATACGCCTTCCTTTTGTTTAGATAAAGTGAAGGCGTTTTTAACTCCTAATGATTCTTCATCTCACTATTCAAGTATTAAGCTTAGACCAATTTCAAATAAATCTTCTGTCAGTGCTCCAGGCTGGTATGCAATAATATAGCCATCTTTGTCAATAAAGACAGTTGTAGGTAATGAATAAGCCTCATATACTTTTGTTGCGTCTAGATCCATATCAAAGTAGACTGGAAAAGTGTATCCGTTATCTTCAATATATTTTTGTCCCTTTTCTTTAGTTTCCCTACGACCATCAACAGCATCTATCATCAAGAAATGTATATCATCCTTATATTCTATATACTTTTCTTCAAAAAGAGGCATCTCTTCGATACAATATGGGCACCAAGTAGCCCAAAAGTTAATAATAATTGGTTTACCATAGAAACCTGAAAGGTTTACTTCAGCTCCATCCACATCATAGACTGTAAAATCAAATGCTTCAAGCTTCTGTACTTCGTTATCTACGCCGTTATCTTTGCCATCTTCGTAAGATTGCTGTTCATTGCTATTTTTGCTAATACTTAATTTATTATATGCAAAATAGGCGCCTGTGAGCAAAATAGCAAATACCACTATTCCAATTATTGTCTTAAATTTTGAATTCATAATAATTTCGTATGATATAGTCAACGACCAACCATACACTCCTTTCTGATATTTATGTTTATCCGTTAAAGTCTTTATAATAATTTTTTCTTACAACAATGCCTGCAGTTACCATTTTCATGTCAGCTATCTACCAAAGGCGTATGTGGAACAAGTTTGTTGACGGTATACTTTGCCTTGCTCCTTTAACCATAGTAGTTGATCAAGTATGCTGAACAAGTTTGTAGATATACTCATAGGAGTATGATTATATTGACAACAATGACAGATATTCTCCTATGAGGCCTGTAGCCAATAAAATGCCAACAATAACAAGCAGTAGACCCGATACAATATTTATAACTCTATAATGTTTCTTTATAAAGTCAAAGGATTTTTTTAGTCTATCAATTAATACAGCGCTAATAATAAAGGGAATACCAAGCCCCAGGGAAAAACACAATAGCATAATTATACCCTTAAAACTTTCACCACTACTAGCAGCGAGCATTAGGGCTGAGCCTAGAAATGCACCAACACATGGTGTCCACCCTATAGAAAAAATTAATCCAAAAAGAACTGAGTGAAAGAAATTGGGTTCTTTGGTCTTAATACCAATCCTTTTTGTATTATTAATAAATGGAATGGTAATTAAACCTATGAAATTTAAGCCAAACAGTATCACAATACTACCTGTAACAATATTCACTACTGTTTGATATTTTCTTAAGAAACCTCCGACAGTGCCAGCTAAAGCCCCCATTGAAACAAATACTATAGTAAAACCTAGAACGAAGCCCAAAGCATTTATAAAAGTTTTTTTCTTCTCTCCCTTTAAATCCTGACCAGCAAAGTACGAGATATAGATGGGGAGCATGGGCAACAAACAGGGTGAAATAAATGTTATGACCCCTTCAAGGAAGGTTATAAGATAATCCATATCGTAATCCCTCACATTTGTGTTATAGTGCTTAAAACAGTTACTTCTCAGTATTAACAATTTGCTTTTCACAAAGGACATTACATTATTTTACCCCCATTAAATAATTTCTAACATTGAATTAGGAAGTCAAGACTTGCTCCACTTAAAAAGCTGAACAGATGAAGGGTTTTGTGTGGGCCATTGTTAAAGAGCTTTTAAGTTAAGGTGGATTACTTCTTGTTTCATATTGAACTAGGTTTACCTTCTTGTTA
>JAAYPS010000059.1 GCA_012519655.1 Clostridiaceae bacterium
AGGGACGGTTCTTTTGTGTTATTTATTTTGAAATATACACCCGTTAGCTACTTATTTATCTGAGTAGCTATTTTTTCGTGGTTCTGATCACTTAAGAAACAACACAAAAGAACCGTCCCTCTGTGTTCCTCTGTGTTCTTGCTGAGTTGTATTGCAATTTATTGCTCCCTTGTGTAAACTATGATAGAAAGCTGTAGAGTATTTAAAGAGTTCATATTTATTTATCTTGGTGGATTACTGGGGGAGTAATTGTGGGTGTAACACTAAGTGACAAGGTATATGATGCAGTAAAAGAAGACATAAATAACGCCAGACTAAGCTCTGATGCGTTTCTTGTAGAAAGCCAAGTAGCGAAACGATATGGTGTCAGTAAAGCGCCTGTACGTGAAGCGTTGCATCGTTTATGCAGAGAAGGGCGATTAATAAGCTACCCGCGTAAAGGTTATCTCATTGTTTCATTAAGCGAGACAGAATTCTTTCAAACTCAGCAGCTCCGCTTGGTAAACGAAGGCTTTGCAGTGAAGTACCTTGTAAATAACTCCAGCAAGGAAGATATAAAAATACTTCGAGAGTTTGCGCAAAAAAACGATATTTCTGGTAATAGAGATTTTCATAGTAAGTTGGCTGAGCTTACAGGTAATAATTTTTTAAAAGAAATAGTAACACATCTTCTTGACGTATCTATTAGAACTCTTAACGTTAAAAGCTCATCGGAAAGTGGCGAAATGCTAAAAAACTATCACTTTGAGCTCATAGACTCAATAGTTAAGCATGATGAAGAAAAGGCATTGGAATATTTGAAAATGGATTTAGAACTTGGTAATTCAAGTTTTAGCAAATAAAAAAACAATGACACCATTTCGTACAAAAAAAAAGAGCAGCCCCATCTAGTAAGAAATCTACAATATTGTATATTTAGTGAAAATACCATAAAAATTGCATTGACAATTATCTACTATGAGCAATATAATGTAACTAATCAAAATGCTGAAATGTTCAGTAAACTATCCAGCACAGAAAGTAGCGATATTATTGAGACAGTTTGATTTTGAAACAGTGGCAGATGCACAGAATGATATTGATTTGGGTAATGATTACAACCCCAATTTAATAGTCCTTTCAGGAGCTCAATTACACTTAAAGACAGCTCCTTGCATAATAGAAGCACTCACAGCTAGAGCGGCATCAGGTTTTTATGGGTGGACACCTTCGGATCTTCCTGCCTACTTAAATGCAATTCAGAATTGGATGCAAACAGTAAGACATTATGATATAGACAAACAGTGGATAGTTCCATCATATGGAACACTTAAGGCTATAAGTACAGCCATAAGAGCGTTTACAAATGAAAATGATGGTATTATTATTCAATCACCAGTTTATGTGCTATATGATCGGGTATTAAAAAATACAAAACGCAAAAAAGTTTGTAATTCTTTAATTTATAAAGATGGACATTATGAAATGGATT
The DNA here is from genome assembly GCA_012519655.1 of Clostridiaceae bacterium. Lineage (GTDB taxonomy): Bacteria > Bacillota > Clostridia > DSM-8532 > DSM-8532 > Thermoclostridium. Next base: position 1,472 of record JAAYPS010000059.1, read on the forward strand.
TTGAGAACCTTGAAAATTTAATGGCGCGGCCTGAAAACAAACTGATGATTTTATGCAATCCCCACAATCCAATTATGGATATTTGGAGTGAAGAAGATTTACGTACAGTAGCAGCACTTGCTAAACAGTATGGTGTTATAGTGGTATCTGATGAGATTTTCGCAGAGCATGCATTTAACGGGCACGAAGTTATACCTTATTCAACGATACCAGAGGCAAAGGACAATTGCATCATCTGTACATCAATTGGTAAATGTTTTAATTTTACAGGTCTAAGTCATTCCAACATTATTATTCCTAATGAAAAAGTTCGTCAGGAATATATTGCTAAGCGAGATGCCGATCACTATGGAAGCTTAGATCCATTTATGTATAACGCTATAATAGCCGCTTACTCAAAAGAGGGTAAAGAGTGGATAGATGCTTTGCTTGAGTTTGTTTCAGGCAATATAACTATTATTAAAGATTTTTTTGACAAATACTTACCCAGTGTAACAATTTGCAGACATAGCGCAGGAACGCTTTTGTGGGCAGATTGTAGAAGCCTGGGCTATACTGAAGACCAGATTCATGAATTTTTATTAAATGAAGCAAATGTAGTAGTTGATCGCGGTAGCCAATACGGAGTAGAAGGCGAATGCTTTTGCCGTTTTCAAGTGGGTATTCCAAGAAGTGAACTTGAAAATGCACTGGAAAGGCTACTAAATGCTCTTAAAAGACGTGGAATAGTCTATGATAGTTGAAACAAGCAATACCAATCTACATAGGGGCCTTTTCTATGTGATGTAGACTAGTATATTGAAGTAAAAACAAAATTCCGAAACTGCTTCCTTGCTGCTATAGTGTTGTACTAGGGAGTAAATATATAGAATCTGTTAGGAGGAAACAAAATGAAAAGAAAGATATTTGCACTATTTTTAGTAATGACATTGCTATTAAGTGTTTTTGTAGGCTGTACGACTACAGGGGACAATGGAAATAACAATGTTGACGTAGTGCCTAATGACAGCAATGGTAAGGTTGACCAATCTCCAAGTGGTGAGAAATTAGCAGATGAGCAGATTTTTACCTTTGTAGGTCACAATGACATTATGACACTTGATGTCAGCAAGATGAATGATGAGATGTCAGCGCTGATAATGTATGCTGTAAACGAAGGACTTATTCGCTATAACCAAGGAAAGATAATCAATGGTATAGCAGAAAGTTATGATATTTCTGCTGATAACACTGTTTATACCTTCCACCTTCGTGATGCAAAATGGTCTGATGGGCAACCTGTAACTGCTCATGATTTTGAATATGCATATTTGCGTCTTTTAGATCCAGAAACAGGCTCTTCACAGGTTGAGGATTTTAGTGCGGTTCTTAACGCAATGGCATATGCCAACGGGGAAATAACCGATACATCTCAAGTTGGTATTAAAGCAGAAGATGATAAAACACTAGTTATTACACTTGAAAAGCCTGAACCATTCTTTTTAGAAGAGATGGCTCAAGGTATAAATTTTTATCCTATACGCAAAGACTATGTTGAAAAGCATGGAGCAAACTATGGTTCAAGCCCTGAAAGCTTTATAGGATGCGGACCATTCACACTTACTGAGTGGGCACAAGGCTCAAATATAACAATGGATAAAAACCCAGAATATTGGGATGCTGATAGCATAATTCTTGATAGAGTGGTTGAATATATTGTTGCAGATGAAAACACCCGCGTTGGTATGTATGATTTAGGTGAGGTTGATGGCATATATAGTATTTCAGCTGTACAGACAGTAAAATATGCCGGCGAGTTTGGTACCCATGCAGGCGGAACTTTGCAACACCTTGTATACATGTCGAAGGAAGGCGCTATTTTAAATAATAAAAATCTTCGTTTAGCATTAAGCTATGCGCTTGATCGTGATTCTATAGTCAATGCGATAGCATCTCCTGGAACAGAAGTTGCCTATAGCATGATAGATCCAAGTATAAACTTTGATGGTGAATCAATAGTAGGGAAATACCCTGCATCTAGCAATGTTCCAGCTAAGGGCGATAAAGCAAAAGCCGAGCAATACCTTGCTGCAGCTTTAGCTGAAATGAACCTTAAGTCTGCTGATGAACTACCTGCTATAAATTATGTTTGCTTGGATTCCCCAACACACAAAGCTTATGCAGAAGCGTTACAGGCTCAGTGGAAAGATGTTATAGGAGTAAATGTTGACATAAACATTATGCCAGTACCTCAAGCAATAGGAAGCTTACTGTCAGGTGAGTTTGATATATTCCTTAACGGTATGGGTACAGGTGTTGCGCCAGAAACACTTTTGAACAACTATACTTTAGGTAATCCTAACAACTACGCTAAGTGGTCAAATCAGGATTACACAGATTTAATGAATGAATCCAAGGCTGCTACAGACTTTGATGTACGTTTTGCAAAACTTCAACAAGCTCATCAGTTGATTTTGGATGAATCTCCTGTATCTCCATTGTGGCTACCAGGTACTGCTTATTTACATCAGGATTATGTTGATGGTATATTCTATGGCCGCCAGACAGGATCCATTGAATTTATATATGCGAGAATACTTGAGCATTAATTTTATTTATTGCTAAGTACGAACTTTATTCGAAAAGAGATTTTGAAATATACTTTTACTAAAAAAGATTTTTTAAAAGCAAAAGTGAACTTTGCGGAGGGATTACTCAGTAATCCCTTCGACAAGTTCTTAAAATGAAATTATTATGTATGATTTAGTATTCCAAAATGATAAATGAGATTTTTCTATAACAGTAGAAAGAATTGAAACAAGTATTTATTTTTTTTACCTGTTATAGAATGATACAGTTTAAATTTTACAAAATGTGAAGTGGATTTTAGTCTATAGATATGTAAAAGTAAAGTTTAGCAGAGGATACGCAAAGGAAAGGAACATGGCATGGTAAGGTACATTCTGAAGCGTTTGGTTATATCAATAATTACAATATGGCTATTAGCAACAGTAACGTTTTTTCTGCTGCGCACATTACCTGGTAATCCATTTCAGACAGAAAAACTATTAACCGTGGAAATGCAAGAGAGAATGATGTCCTATTATGGATTGGACAGGCCCTTAATGGAGCAGTATTTTACCTACATGAAAAATTTGCTCCAAGGAAATTTTGGGTATTCATTGAAATATACAAATCGTACTGTAAACAGCATCATTAAATCTACTTTTCCAGTATCTGCAGAGCTTGGACTCCGTTCGCTTGCTGTTGCACTTCCTATTGGGCTCGCATTGGGTGTTGCTTCAGCACGAAAACGTGGTAAAATAATAGATTATATTTGCGTTGTTATAGCCGTAATTGGTGTATCAATACCAAGCTTTATTATGGGCACATTTTTACAGTACATTTTTGCAATAAAGCTTAAATTATTGCCGGTTTCCCAATGGAAAACAGCAGCACACACTATTTTACCTACAGTTGCACTAGCACTATCTTTAATGGCTACATTAACACGTGTCATGCGCGCTAGCATGCTTGAAGTAACGATGCAGGATTATATAAAAACAGCAAGAGCCAAGGGGCTTGGCGAAGGGCGTATAACCTGGAGCCATCAAGTTAGAAATGCCATGATACCCATATTGACGATGCTTGGACCTATGGTTGCAAGCGTGTTGATGGGTACATTTGTAATAGAAAAAATATTTGCAATACCCGGACTTGGACAGCATTTCGTAAACTCTATTACCGGTCTTGATTATACAATGACAATGGGTTTAACAGTTTTTTATGGAATATTTCTTGTAACAGCTAACTTTATTGTAGACATACTTTATGGGTTAGTGGATCCAAGAATTCGGCTTGCGAAATAAAGGGGGTCAACATGAGTAATATGTCAGTTAAATTGCCGGCTGACGCTTTTAGACCGGTTAAACAAACAAGTGAAACAAGCGAACTTATTACTCGCCCAAGTCTTACGTTCTGGGCAGATGCTCGTCGTAGATTGATGAAAAATAAGGTTGCCATGCTGGGATTAATTATTATTTTTATTATCACATTAATGGCTATAGTTGTACCTGTATTTTCGCAATACTCATATGAACAACAGAATCTTTCAAACACTAATGCACCACCATCCACTGAGCACATTTTCGGCACTGATTCCCATGGACGTGATCTTTGGGTGCGTGTGTGGTATGGAGCGAGAGTATCATTAGCAGTTGGAGTTTTTGGTTCAATCATCCCAAGCCTTATTGGCATTATAATCGGGGGTATATCGGGATATTTTGGTGGAAAAGTAGACATGATTATAATGAGGTTCATAGATATTGTAATGTGTGTTCCAAACATGATCTACATTATATTGATTACATTATTTATAGGCACAGGGCCTGTTGCCCTAATAATAGCCTTCGCAATAACTGGATGGATGGGTACTGCAAGAAGTGTCCGTGGAATGGTGCTTCAACTTAAGGAGCAGGAATTTGTCTTAGCTTCACGAACACTTGGTGCATCATCATTGTCACTTATATTTGAGCATCTTGTCCCTAACACACTAGGAATTGTAGTGGTAAGTATGACCTTAGGCGTGCCTGCGGCTATATTCCAGGAAGCATTTTTAAGCTTTATAGGACTTGGCATTAAGCCTCCTATACCCAGCTGGGGTCAACTTGCTAATACAGGTATTTCTGTCTTTAGAATTTATCCTTCACAGCTTTTAATCCCTGCAGCTTTAATATCTATGACAATGCTATCTTTCAACCTTTTTGGTGATGGATTAAGAGATGCATTAGATCCAAAACTGCGTATGTAGAGAGGAGAGTAAGATCCTATGTCAAGAAAAATATTAGAAATAAAGGATTTACATTTTTCCTTTGATACGTATGCAGGTGAGGTACAGGCAGTCAGAGGGATATCGTTGTATTTAAATAAAGGTGAGACTCTCGCAATCGTTGGAGAATCGGGATGTGGGAAAAGTGTTACTGTGCAAACCGTTATGAAGCTTGTCCCAACCCCTCCAGGTAGGTTAAAGAGTGGAAAAATAATATATTGTGGTGAAGATATTACACATTACAGTCAAAAGGAAATGCAAAAGCTCAGGGGCAGTGAAATGTCCATGATTTTTCAAGATCCCATGACAAGCTTAAATCCAACCATGCGCATTGGAAGGCAGATAACAGAGGGGATTTTGAAACATGAGAATATTTCACCTGATAAGGCGAAACAACGAGCAATCGAAATGCTTGCAAAGGTAGGTATTGCAAATCCTGAAAAAGGATTTAAGAGGTACCCACATCAATTTTCAGGTGGTATGCGCCAACGAGTTATGATTGCGATAGCATTGGTATGTAATCCAAATGTTCTGTTTGCTGATGAGCCAACAACGGCTTTAGATGTTACTACACAAGCGCAAATACTTGAGCTAATAAACGAGCTAAAACAAGAACTTGAGACATCAGTTGTTATTATAACCCATGATCTAGGCGTTGTTGCTAGAACTGCTGAACGTGTTGCAGTAATGTATGCAGGCAAAATAGTAGAAACTGGTCTTTCAAGGGACATTTTTTATAAACCAAAACATCCATATACATCAGGTTTATTGGAGAGTATGCCTTCGGCTGGACAGGTGGAAAAAACATTGACATCTATTAAAGGCACGCCTCCAGATCTGTTTGCGCCGCCAAAAGGCTGTAGTTTTGCACCTCGTTGTAAATATTGTATGAATATATGCACTCAGACAGATCCTGATGAAGTTCAATTGGAAAATGGACATAAGGTTTCATGCTGGCTTATGAATCCACAGGCAGAAAAGCGTGAATTGCCCGGACGAAAAAGCAGGCTTAGTACACAAAAGCCGCTAAAGGAGGGCATATAGATGGCTAAGCATTTACTTGAGGTTAAAGGATTAAAAAAATACTTCAAGGTTGGAAGAAATCAAATACTACATGCAGTTGATGATGTAAGCTTTAATATAGAACAAGGAAAAACGCTTGGACTTGTTGGTGAATCAGGATGTGGTAAGACCACTGTTGGTCGTACTATTATTAGACTTTACGATGCAGATGGTGGGCAGGTTTTGTTTAATGGTAGGGATGTCCATCAGTTGAACCGTAAAGAGTACAAAGAATTTACAAGAAGTATGCAAATGATTTTTCAAGATCCATACGCAAGCTTAGATCCAAGAAAAACTGTGGGAGCAATAGTTGGGGAGGGCCTTAAAATACACAAATTGTGTGAAACAAGGCAAGAATATACCGAACGTATCTATGAGTTGTTAGAAACGGTAGGGCTATCGAGAGAGCATGCAAGTCGTTTTCCGCACGAGTTTTCAGGTGGACAACGTCAAAGAGTTGGAATTGCACGTGCTCTTGCCGTAAACCCTAAGTTCATTGTTTGTGATGAAGCAATATCCGCGCTTGATGTATCAATACAAGCACAGGTAATAAATCTTCTTGTGGAGCTTCAGGAGAAATTAAAGCTAACATATTTGTTTATTGCGCATGATTTGAACATGGTAAGGCATATTTCCGATGATACTGCCGTCATGTACCTTGGAAAGGTAGTCGAAAAGGCCGAGACAAGTGAACTATTTGAAACACCAAAACATCCATATACAATTGGTCTACTTGCAGCAGCTCCAGAAGCAGACCCTGACTTTGAACAAAGTCGTGCCAAAACTCTTATGTCAGGCGAAGTTGCAAGTCCGATAAACCCGGAACCAATATGCCGGTTCGCTGGACGTTGCCCATATGCAAGACCTAAGTGCAAACAGAATGAGCCTGAGCTTATGGATGTAGGTAATAACCATTATGTTGCATGCTACAAAGTGCAGGAGGGTTGGTAATGAACGGCGAAGTAATGAAAATAGAAAATAAAATAAGACAGCTGGGATACACACTTCCACAATCATCCCCAGCAGGTGCTATATATACGCCAGTTAGAAGAGTTGGAAACACACTTTATGTTTCAGGTCAGATACCTTGGCTTGATGGACAAGTAAAATACTCAGGTAAGGTAGGCAGCGAACGCGATGTTAAATACGGACAAGAGGCGGCTCGACTTTGCATACTCAATATGCTTGCTGCCGTTAAAAATGCTATAGGAGATTTAGATAAAGTTAAGCAAGTAGTAAAGCTTACTGTAATGGTTAGCAGTGAAACGGGTTTTGATAAACAGCATCTTGTAGCAAATGGTGCATCGCAGTTATTGGTTGACATATTTGGACCAGACGGATGTGCTGCCAGAACTGCAATGGGTGTAAACCAGTTGCCGATGGATGTTACCGTTGAGATTGAAGGAATTATTGAAGTAGAGTGAATTTAGAATGTATATAAAATACGCTAATCCGCTGGTAAACTACTGATAGCATACCAAGTGGGAGAACTAATGGTACATTTAAGGTTGTTTGTTCATTTATTATAAACCACTCAATGGTAACTGCTTTACAATTTAAGTTTTAGAATAATCGGGGCTTTATGTTTATTAAAGTTATTAAATGGAAACTAAATAGAAATGTATTAACAAATACTATTATACGAGGAGAATGAAGATGGGCGTTTATGCGTTAATAGGCAGGGTTATTGATGGTGTGAGCGACGTAGCAATAGAAAACGGTCTTGTCGTTGTCATTGATGACACAATAAAATATGCAGGTGAATATAATGAAAAACAGATACCTGAAAATGCAGAAATAATTGAAGCAGGCAGTGGCACTATTTTGCCCGGCTTTATTGATTGCCACGTACATCTTTGTGGAGAAGAGACTGCAGGGGGTAGAAGTACAAGATACGATAAACTACTTGGTGCTGCCCACGAGATTGGAATTCTTCTTGATGCAGGTTTTACAGGTGTAAGGGATATGAGTGCTAATGGATTTGCTCTAGCTCGCGCTGTAGAACTCGGTTATGTGCGTGGACCACGTATAATGCCAGGAGGTAGACTTTTAAGTATTACCAGTGGCCATTGTGATATAGCAGGTGATGCAACAAAAGAAGAAGTAAATAAAACAAATTTAACAGGTAGATTGTGTGATGGAGTTGACGAATGTATTCTTGCTGCAAGAGAGAACTTTAGGCAAGGAGCACAGTTCATAAAAATATGTGCTACAGGTGGCGTTTCGTCTATAACAGATAATGTGGATGATGTTCAGTTTTCCTTTGATGAAATGAAAGCCATTGTAGATGAGGCAAAAAGGCATGGTACTTATGTTGCAGCCCATTGCACCGGGAATACAGGAGCATTACAGGCAGTCAAGGCTGGTGTTAAATGTATTGAGCATGGTGTCATGCTTCAACAGGAAACCATTGATTTGATGGCCGAAAACTGTGTTTCACTTGTAACCACACTGAATATTTCTTTAAATGTTGCTAATTTTCCAGGACTGCATCCTGCTGTAGCTAAAAAAGCTAAGCTATGCGCCCAAGCTAATATTAAAACAATTGATATGGCAAGAAAAGCAGGTATTCGCATTGCTTTTGGTACAGATTACAGTAATTCAAAAAACACTCCATATGCTAAGAACGGAAGAGAATTTGAATCAATGGTTCAAGCAGGTATGACTGAAATGGAAGCTATAAAAGCTGGGACGATAAATGCAGCCCATCTTATGAAATATGCTGATAGGCTTGGAAGCCTTGAGGTAGATAAGCTTGCAGACATTGTAATTACAGACGGTAATCCGTTGCAAGACATAAGCTGTCTTGCTGACAAAGAACATATAAAGCTTGTTATGAAAAATGGTGTAATTGAAAAGTTAATATCGAGTAAATAAATTTTAATACTAGTATGTTAATCCCTAATAATAATGGGGATTCATATATAGCAAAAGCAAAAGGCGTTTTGTATATTTTCTCTAACGGGGGGAAGGGGATATATCGAAACGCCTTTTTGTTACTTAAGCAATTTCAAAAACGCCTCTTTGTTATTAAAGCTACGGTTTATGGCATAGCGATGCGCTTGGACAACCATCACAGGCACACCCACAGCTTATTGATTTTCCGCTTTTTTTCTTTTTTATCATATTCAACACAATCAAAGCAACAACTGTTAGCAATATCACACTAATAATGATTGTTGCTAAATTATCAATTATATAATTAAACATAATGTCACACCCCTTTATATTAATCCGCTATTTACCAATACTCTCTAGGTTTTTACCACTTCACTTTTTCACACAAATTATTAGATATTTGCACCTGCTGATACAATAGGGTTTTGTTTTTTGCTATCCTTGTTTGGTCTGAACAACAAGAACAAGAAAACAGCCACAATGACAATTGCTACTAATGTACCTATTCCAAAACCATTTCCTGAGAGCAGGCTTCCAAATTGATATATACTAAATGAGACAACATAAGCTAAGCCTGTTTGGTAGCCCAATGCAAACAAGGTCCATTTTCTATTGTTCATTTCACGCTTAATTGCACCTACTGCAGCAAAACATGGGGCGCAAAGCAGGTTGAAAACAAGGAATGAATAGGCACTTAGTGTCGAATAATCCATAGCAAGAGCGCTCCAGTACTCAGCACCGTCTTCAGCCACTTCGGCAAATCCATAAAGTACACCAAAAGAACTTACAACGTTCTCTTTAGCTACAAGCCCAGTGATTGTAGCAACTGCAGCCTTCCAATGTCCCCAACCAAGTGGAGCAAATAAAGGAGCTAATACACTTCCGATTACCGCCAACAAGCCATTATCTACTTCATCTACCAATCCAAAAGTCCCATTAGTAAATCCAAAGTTTTGCAGGAACCAGATTACTATGGATGAGAGCAGGATGACAGTACCAGCTTTCTTAATAAATGACCAACCACGTTCCCATATACTACGCAGCAAAGTTTCTGGGGATGGCCAATGATAAGCTGGCAGCTCCATAACAAAGGGGGCTGTATCGCCAGCAAATAGCTTAGTCTTCTTCAGGATAATACCTGAGACAATTACTGCTGCTATACCAACAAAGTATGCACTTGGTGCAACCCACCAGGCCCCTCTAAACAAAGCACCTGCGATAAGCGCGATAACGGGTATTTTAGCACTACAGGGAATAAATGATGTAGTAATAATGGTCATCTTACGGTCGCGATCATTTTCTATTGTCCTTGAAGCCATAATTCCGGGAACACTACAACCTGTACCAATAAGCATTGGAATAAATGATTTACCTGATAAACCGAATTTTCTGAAAATTCTATCCATGATAAAGGCCACTCGAGCCATATATCCACAGCTCTCAAGAAAAGCAAGGAATGCGAAAAGCACAATCATCTGAGGTATAAAGCCCAGCACTGCTCCAACTCCACCGATGATCCCATCTAAAATTAGGCCCTGTAGCCAATCAGCTACGCCAAGTGAAGCTAAGAAGCTTTCCATTGCTGGAGGAATGATCTCTCCAAAAAGCACATCATTAGTCCAGTCTGTTACCCATGTACCAACAGTAGTAACTGATACATAATATACAATAAACATAACTACTGCAAAAATAGGAAGTGCCAGCCATCTGTTGGTTACAATCATATCTATTTTATCCGATGTAGTAAGATTTCCTTTGTTTTTCTTGTAGTAGCATTCCTCAATAATCGAATCTATATAGAGGTACCTCTCGCTTGTGATAATGCTCTCAGCATCATCGTCCATTTCTACTTCGATTTTTTCAATTTCAGCCTCAAATTTGGTTTTAAGTTCATCCGACAAAACCAGATTTTCTGTGGCTTTTTCATCTCGTTCAAATATTTTGATAGAGTACCAACGTTGCTGTCCTCCAGATACCTTATCCAGTATTTCATTCTCAATATTTGTTAGAGTATGCTCTACTTCTTTTGAAAAAGTATGTTTCGGTACCATTTGGGTACCTTTCTCAGCAAGCTCAACTGCCTTTTGTACTGCTTCAAAAATCCCTAACCCCTTAAGAGCCGAAACTTCAACTACTGGACAACCAAGTCTTTTTGAAAGCTTGTCTACATTTATCTTATCCCCATTCTTGTTAACAATGTCCATCATATTCAGAGCAATTACAACAGGAATGCCAAGTTCAGTCAATTGTGTTGTAAGATAGAGATTGCGTATAATATTAGTAGCGTCAACAATATTCAAAATGGCGTCTGGTCTCTCGTCAATGAGATAGTTTCTTGCCAATATCTCTTCTAGTGTGTATGGAGACAGAGAATAAATTCCTGGTAGATCTACCAGTGTAACATCTTTATTATCTTTTAGTTGTCCTTCTTTTTTTTCAACAGTAACACCAGGCCAATTCCCAACATATTGGTTTGAGCCAGTCAGTGCATTAAAAAGAGTTGTTTTACCGCTATTTGGATTGCCGGCAAGTGCAATTTTCATGTGCATATCCCCCCTGTATTATGCCCCTAATGATGAAACCAGTAGGTATTTATCAATAGTTTCTAACTCAGAGTTAGTCAAGACTAACTCGCGCGATTTAAAATTGCGGGACAAAGTAGATTTTAATAAACTAAGCATTAGTCTAAAGACTAATGCATAAAAAAACTAAGGATAAAATCTAACCTTAACCCCGCGATTATTGAACCAATATCATTTCAGCGTCGGCTTTTCTTAAAGTTAACTCATATCCGCGAACATTGATTTCAACTGGATCGCCTAAAGGTGCAACTTTGCGTACATAAATTTCTGTACCTTTTGTTATACCCATATCCATAATCCGGCGCTTTAATGGACCTGAACCGGTAACCTTCAAAACTTTAGCAGTTTCACCGCATTTTACATTTCTTAGTGTGCTCATATATATAACCTCTCTTAACATCTATATGTAGAATGTAGAATTTCGTTGGTTAGACATA
>JAAYPS010000060.1 GCA_012519655.1 Clostridiaceae bacterium
ACAGGTGTGAACATACAGCAAAATCAAGTTTTGGTGATATCATCTCCCATTGAATGCGCTGACTTTGCCCGATTGATGGCAGAAGTGGCATACGCCGAAGGTGCAAGGGATGTTGTTATCAATTGGAGAGATGAGTTGTTTAGTAAATTGAGGTATATGCTTGCACCAGAAGAGGTTTTTGAAGAGTTTCCCCAATGGGAAAAGGATCTGTATGTATCTAATGCTAACAAAGGTGCGGCTTTTATCAGTATATCAGCTTCGGATCCGGAGTTGATGAAGGAAGTAGATTCTGAAAGAATATCCAAATCACAAAAAAGCCGGAATATTGCCTTAAGTGAGTTTTATGACAGAACCATGAGTAACTGGAATAGCTGGTGCGTAGCATCTGTTCCTACAGCAGCATGGGCAATGAAGGTTTTCCCTGAGATGGATCCTGACGGGGCTGTTGAAAAACTATGGGAATTGATTTTTAAGGCTGTACGCATAGATACCAACGATCCAGTAGCTGCATGGGATGCCCATAAGCAGAATTTAAAGCAGCGTATTGATTTCTTAAATGAAAAAAAGTTTAAGTGCTTGCAGTATAAAAACTCCAAGGGTACTGATTTAATTATTGAATTACCTGAGGGCCATATTTGGCTTGGCGGATCTGAAAAAACCCAGGAGGGATTAGAGTTTATAGCAAATATGCCTACCGAAGAAATATTCACGCTTCCATCCAAATACGGTGTACATGGTACAGTTGTTTCGACTATGCCGCTTAATTATCATGGAAAGCTAATTGAGAATTTCCAATTTACTTTTAAAGATGGCAGGGTTGTGGATTTCAAAGCTGACAAGGAATATTCTGTTCTGAAGAAGATGCTTGAGACTGATGAAAACGCCGTATATCTAGGGGAAGTAGCTCTTGTGCCACATGATTCCCCCATATCCAATACAAAGGTACTGTTTTACAATACTTTATTTGATGAGAACGCTTCCTGTCATCTGGCTCTTGGTGAGGCATATCCTGTTTCCCTTAAAGATGGAGAGGATATGACTAAGGAAGAGCTTGAAAAAGCAGGTGTAAACTCCTCACTGATTCATGTGGACTTTATGATTGGCAGCGAGGATTTAGAAATAACCGGAATTACAAATGACGGAGAAATGGTGCCAATCTTTGTAAAAGGAAATTGGGCAGATAGATGATAACTTCTCAGCCAATTATTGAGTAAGTTTCAATAATAGCAGCAACTATTAACATTATACTGCTTATTAATAAAATGATTATTTCGGTAATACTTAGTTTGATATCCTTCAACTTTCGTGTTTGAGACCATTTTTTAGGTGGGAATGTTTCAGAAATGAGAAGCGATTTAGTCAATGTTACTCCACAGACTAAAGAATATGCTGTTGTTTCCCATAACCCTATTCTAAGATATTGCATATTTGCTGCTGTCACATTAATAAATGGTACTTCAAAACAATTAGCGCCTGCAAGCCATCCAATCATTATGCCTTGGGCTACTAATATCAGTAACCCAGGCGTGATTACTTTAAACCTAACAAATAGGTTACCAACAGTTATCAAAATACAGATAATAAGATTGCTACCAATTATAAAGAGAAGTGTCGACCACCAACCTCCTACAGCAGCTGTAGCTGAGTTTACTTCAATTACGTTTACCCAAGCATCTTTATTAATTATATAACTGATGGCAAATACGACCCATAATATAACTTGAAAGCCCAACCATATAGTAAAACATCGCTTTATCACACTTAATTGATAAAGAGCGCCTAGACCTGCAAGAATACTCCTACCTGTTCTACATTTTCCCATAAAAATATCCCCTATCATCAAGTAAACTCTATCTTACGGTCGAAGCTATGATAGTCAAATCTAGTGTTTGTTCTGCTGCTATAAGTTATCAATGATGTAATAATCTACATATATAAACTAGCAATAATTGCATATAAGTATATCATATGATTGGCTGCATTAAAATACCAATATTCCTCGTTAATCACATTACTCTAGCTACTAACCCTTTTTAACCCTTCTGTAATCTGACGGAGCCATCCCCATTATTTTCTTAAACAATCTGGAAAAATAATATTGATCGCTATAACCAATTTTTTCAGCGATTTCTGAAATAGTCATTTCGGTAAAGTCAAGATTGAAACATGCTTTTTGGATTTTTAGCCGTAAGAAATAATCAATTGGGGAGTAGCCTGTTTTTTCTTTAAATATATCGATTAGTTGAGTTTTTGAAAGATTGTTGTAGATTGTTAAGTCGTTAAGAGTCAACCTCTTATCAATATTATTTTTCATAAAGTCTATGCTGTTCTCTACATACTTGGTTTTTTTATCCCTTGCCTCGTATTTATTATTTGGCATAAACAAAACCTTCGCCAGAAAATAACTCAAACTATAACAAGCATATATGATATTGCTTATATCCGGACCTGTTGATAAGGCATCAAACATATCATCAAAAAGAACTTTAAGAAAAGGCATAGTTAACAAAGGCACATCTATCAAGGTAATGGTACTGTTGTTTTGAATTAAATGATCATCTGACTCTCCACTGAAATGTATCCAATAAATATCCCATGGATTTTCGTCGTTGGATCCATAAATATGAGGCGTATTTTTTGGTATTATCAGCATAGTGTTACTGCGAATTCTTGTTTTTTTTTGGTCAATAATGACATAGCCCTCGCCTTTAGTGCAGTAAATTAGAATATTTTGCTTGCAGCCCTCTTTTCTATCAATATAATGATATTGAGCATACGGAAAAAAACCTATATCTGTTACAAATAAATTCTTTGTAAGAGGATGGGTAGAAATATAGTCAATAATTTCTTCTGGCAAAACAAACAGCTTCTGATTCTTAAAGGTATACGCAATATACGGTTTCATAAGTTTATTATAGTTATAGAAATAAAAAACATCAACATGCAATTCGGAATATAATCCATCATGTGAGTTATAATGTGCATTTCTTGATAATGTTTTATATGGTATATTCAAGTTAGCTATAAGATAATTAAACTTATCTTTATGGATCAATCGATTGTCTTTTTAATTTTTAGTACTTGTCTTACATATTTCTATCACACCTTGGATGGTACAATGGAGGTTGGATATGAGAAATTTCTTAATTAATCTGACAGATAATAAAAAGGATATTTTTTCAGGGCATATTAATTATGGTGGCGTAAATTCACAAGGGGATAAAATAAGCTTTACTAATTATTATATGGAACTAAACGGAGTTCCTTTTTTCGGAATTTCGGGGGAGTTCCATTTTAGTCGCTATCATAGAATGTTTTGGGAAGATGAAATAATTAAAATGAAAATGTGTGGAATTAATATTATTGCCACATATATTTTTTGGATTCATCACGAGGAGGAACAGGGTGTATTTGATTGGAGTGATAACAAGAATTTACGATACTTCATTGAACTATGCAGCAAACACGGGTTATATGCAATAATCAGAATTGGACCATTTTGTCACGGTGAGTGCAGAAATGGAGGTCTACCAGATTGGTTGTTTGGTCGTCCCTTTGAGATAAGGTCAAATGATGAGGAGTACCTTTATTATGTGCGTAGACTTTATAACGAAATTGGAAACCAAGTAAAAGGACTTTTTTATAAGGATGGGGGACCGATTATAGGCACTCAGATTGAGAATGAGTACATGCATTCTGCTGCACCTTGGGAGATGACGACAGGTATAAGCAATGAATGGGTCACCGGCGGAAGAGATGGGGATTCCCATATGAAAAAACTAAAGCAACTAGCGATAGAGGCCGGGATCGATACACCTATATATACCTGTACTGCATGGGGAGGGGCGGCGGCTCCAGTAGATGAAATGCTTCCTTTATGGGGAGGGTATGCATTTTGGCCGTGGATTTTTTATGGCGATGTAGAAGAACATCCTGTAACACCTGAATATATATTTAGAGATTATCATAACTCATCCAAACCTAAATGTTATAATTTTGAGCCCCAATATGACCCTGGAAGATACCCATATGCGTGTTGTGAAATGGGGGGAGGGATGAATGTCTCCTACAATTATAGATTTGTAGTACCTGGCGAAAGTGTACCTGCCATGTCCATAATAAAAACTGCAGGGGGATGTAATTTTATTGGTTATTACATGTTCCATGGTGGATTAAATCCCAAAGGAAAGAAAAATACATATTTGAATGAGCATTCTACACCCAAAATTTCATATGATTATCAGGCGCCTCTTGGAGAGTTTGGGCAAGTAAGGGAGTCGTACAAAAACTTAAAGCTTCAGCACTATTTCTATAAAGATTTTGAAAAAGAGCTATGCCCTATGAAAACCGTTCTTCCACGTGATACAGACAGCATGGATCCAAAGGATCTGGATGAACTCAGATATGCTGTTAGGATAAATGGAGAATCGGGTTTTGTATTTATCAACAATTACCAGGATCATATGGAACTGAAGGAACAAAAGGATTTTAATATTCATCTGAGACTTGAAACCGAAAATATAAAAATACCCGAAAATGGCACTATCTCACTTGGCAAAGGCGCTTCTTGCATTTTACCTTTTAATTTTGATATGGGTGGGGTGCTTCTTAAGTATTCAACGACACAACTAATAACGGTAAGCGAGCATAATAATGAAATCTATTATTTCTTCTTTATTCCCGACGGAATGCACGGAGAGTATTGTTTTAGTGGAGAAACCTGCCATTATCAAGTAGAAAACGGTTATGTTGAAAATGTTGGTGACAAAGTTGTAATTCATGTAAAAGAAGATTGTACAAGTATTATTACCTTCACTGCTGCTAATGGAAAGAAAATAAATATTTGTACTCTCAAAAAAGAAGATGCAGCAAATCTATGGAAAGCAAAAATATGGGGTAGTGAAAGAATTATTATTACCAAGGCTAATGTTCTGGCAACCGAAGATATGATAAAGCTTGAATGTCGAGGGACAGAGAATATAGAGTTTTCCATATTCCCCGATTATAAAATTCCTTCTATTAAAGGAGCAGAGGTTATTGATAGAAGCAGTGATGGTATATTTACTAAATACCAGTTTAAGATTCCCAAAACCAACTCTAATTTAAATATTAATAAAGTCCAAAAAAATAAAGCAATTATAAGAGTATCACAAGAATTGTTTACAGGTGTAAAGGAAGTGATGCTCAAGATTGACTACAATGGTGATGTTGGATACGCATAT
>JAAYPS010000061.1 GCA_012519655.1 Clostridiaceae bacterium
ATTTATTGATAAATCTTTCATTTTTTAAATCAATTATATATAATGGACGTGAAGGTGTAAAGAAAAATTATGTAAATCAATACCAAATTCAAGAAAAGCCGGCGCTTATTTTTGATTCAGTTGTAGTCTCGCATAAAACCAAAGAGTTATATTTATGGGGTGTATTAATTCACATACACCCCAAGCAAATTACTATTGACCTAAAGTACCCTTTAACTCAATTGCAGCTTCTTCAGAATAAGTATGGATATGCTGAGTATGAAGAACTATGCTCTGCTTTTCACGCAAAATGATGCGATGTACTTTAGTTGGTATAAAAATAGTATAATAATCACGGTTTTCTATACAGCTTTGTCGGTATTTTTATCATCTCTTGTTGGATATGGCGTTACGATGTACGATTTTAAGTTCAAAAGACCATTGGTTGTTATAATACTTAGTACCATGATGATACCCATCGAAATACTAATGTTACCATTATATAGAGAAATGTTAAGTTTTGGATTACTAAATACCTACACTGGGGTAGTGCTTCCCTTTGCGGTATCAGCATTTGCAATCTATTTCTTCATGCAATATACACAGACACTACCTAAAGAATTAATGGACGCCGCAAGAGTAGACGGTTGTGGTGAATTTCGAATATATTACCAAATTATGGCCCCAATCATGATACCTGCCTTTGGAACCATGGCAATATTGCAGGCAATGACTGCATGGAATGATTTTCTTTGGCCATTAATTGTTATGTCTACAAATAGAAATTTTACTTTAACCGTAGGATTACAAACCTATCTTACGCCATATGGTAATAATTATAATATGCTATTTTCGGGTGCAGTTTTATCAGTTATACCTATTATGATATTGTTTTTAGCAAATCAGAAAACCTTTATTTCAGGACTGACCATTGGTGGGGTAAAAGGATAAGGGGGGGATACTCTTGGAAGTACGTTTTCATCTGCTAAGACCTGAACAAATCTCAGAAAGACGTCAAGACTTTCCTGTAGTTTATATACCACTTGGAACGCTGGAATGGCATGGATTACATAATCCAATGGGAGCAGACGGGCTACAAGCTGAGACATTGGCCATAAGATGTGCAACTCTTGGCGGTGGGCTGGTTTTCCCTACTGTGTATTATGGGGAAAGTAGAGTAGGCTCTTTGTTAGAAACAGATCCATCCCTTAAAGCTGGTGTTGCTCAGAGGTTGAATGTATCATTGGAGTGCTTCGATGAAGATAGATTCCCGTACTCCCATAGTCAGCAAATTGAACACTATCATAGGCATTTAGTTCACATTCTTGCAGAAGCAGCATCATACGGTTTTAAATTAGCTATATTCGTTGTAGGTCATTATCCTCTATTAGATCATGCTAGGGCGGCCATATTGTTTTACAATCAATGGTGTTATGATAAAGAGTGGGCACATATGGGGGTATGGGCTTTTGCAGATTACATACTACTAGAGGGCCTATACGATAACCCTGGGGATCATGCCGGTGCATGGGAAACTTCCCATCTTTTAGCATCACACCCAGAGTGTGTAGATTTGTCTAGAGCAAAACGTGATCTTCAATATGGCATTATGTCTACTCGAGATCCTTTGATATCGACTGCCGAATTTGGAAACAAAATATATGATGATGCAGCTAAAATCGCAATAGAGAAGGTAAAGGAACGGTTAGAACATCCTGAGCTTTATAGTGGGCACGGTATGCCGCTTTAACTGATTTCACATTGCAGAAAAACTCCAAAACCTTTTAATTTAATGGTTGGGAGTTTTTTTATGCTAAACAGCAGGTATGTTTTTTCTGTTGCTGGAGTTGTTAGTTGTTCTCTTATGTGATAATCTGGGTATATTAAATAAATATGCTCAAATATCTGTAAATCTCATTCGTTATAACAAAATGTTATAAACTGGTTTATTTTATGTATAAGCCTAGATGAGATTTAATAAGATGAGAATAATAGCATGGTGACAAATAAATTATAAGAAAGGTGATAATATGTCATCAGAAATATATTTAGCTGGTGGTTGTTTTTGGGGAGTAGAAAAATATTTGTCACTTATTCAAGGCGTTGAATCAACTCAAGTGGGATATGCAAATGGTAATACATTATGTCCAACGTACGAACAAGTATGCACAGAGAATACAGGCCATGCTGAGGTAGTAAAGGTAGTATACAATCCTAATATTATTTCACTTACAGAATTGTTAAACCTATATTTCGAGGTCATTGATCCTACATCTGTAAATAAACAAGGTGGGGATATTGGTATGCAATACCGTACAGGCATATATTATATAAATGTAATGGATTTGCCACTGATTAATCAAGCAATCCATAAGCTTCAAAAGAAATACGAAAAACCCATCGTTATAGAAGTGGACTTACTTAGAAATTATTTCCCTGCAGAAGAATATCACCAAAATTATCTCGATAAGAATCCTCATGGATATTGTCATATTAGTCCTGATTTTTTTAAAAAAGCAGCAAAAGCCCATCCAACGGGAGAGAGGTAATTTGTGGTAATAAATCAAAAGATATTCTATTAAAGAATATGTTTATACTAAACATAAATAGGAGGAGCTCATTGTATGGAAAAAAATGTTGACAAGCGATACAAACATCGTTTGGGAGAAAAAACAATTACCGTAGTTAAAGCAGACGGTGAGCCAGTTGCTAACCGTGAGTTTACTATTAAACAGACAGGGCATCAGTTTCTTTTTGGCAGTACGGCATTTGAAGCCATACCCCTTGTTAATAACGAGCTAGACGCAAAAAAGACTGAATTAGCAAAAGAAATTTTTCAAAAGTATTTTGAAGTTTTTAATTATTCAACATTACCTTTTTATTGGGGGAGGTTTGAACCAACTGAAGGGAAGCCAGGAACCGAAAGATACAAAAAAGCTTCAGAGTGGCTGATTTCAAAGGGGAATAAGTTAAAAGGGCATCCACTTTGTTGGCACACGGTAACAGCACCATGGCTTCTTGAAAGAAATAATGAGCAGATTTTTCAAATGCAATTAGATCGAATATATAGAGATGTTACCGATTTTGCAGGTTTAGTGGATATATGGGATGTAATAAATGAAGCTGTTATTATGCCCATTTTCAAAAAATATGATAACGGTATAACTAGATTATGTAAAGATATGGGCAGAATTCCCCTCATCCGTGAGTTGTTTCAAGCCACAAGAAAAGCAAATCCAGATGCCATTTTGCTAATAAATGATTTTGAAACATCAGAATCATACGACATTTTAATCGAAGGTTGTCTTGAATCGGGAATTGCCATTGATGCAATCGGGATACAATCACATATGCATCAAGGATATTGGGGTGTCGATAAAACACTTGAGATTCTTGAACGTTTCTCCAGGTTTAAACTCCCTATTCATTTTACCGAGGTCACTTTAGTATCAGGGAAAATAATGCCACCTGAAATTGTTGACCTTAACGATTATGTTGTGGACTCGTGGCCATCAACACAGGAAGGTGAAGAAAGGCAAGCTGAAGAAATATCTTTGCACTACAAGACTTTATTTGCACATCCGTTGGTAGAGTCTATAACATACTGGAACTTTGTTGATGGTGGATGGCTCGGTGCACCTGCGGGATTACTGCGTAAAGATGGATCTATAAAACCTTCCTATGAGCAATTACATAAGCTCATTAAGAGTGAATGGTGGACCGGAGAAAAGACTTATATAACTGATGAAACTGGAACAATAAATATAACTGGTTTTTATGGAGACTATGAGATTCACTCTAAAGGCATTTTCGTAGACAGCTTCAAACTGTCATTGAATAATTTACATGACAGAATTGTTTTAAAATAAATGGTTACCAGTTAACTATTTCAAAATTAAAATAATATAATGTTTCTTGTACCCGAAACCATAAGCGAGGATGAGCTATAAATAATGCATGTTTCGATGTTACACACTTGCATTTTCAATACACTATACATTACTGTTTATCAGTTAAAGCTTATTGTAAAGGTGCATTAAATAAGATAATTTCGCAATACCCTTAGGCAAATTAACATTGACAGAATACTGGTATTTTGATAAATTTAGAACAAGATAAATGTTGCGAAGAACTAAAATTACCCTAACTTCTATAAGCGACAAGTATGAATTGCTCTATAAACGAGCATATCAAAAGCCACGGTTATAAACCGCTTAAGTTATGAAGGTTTACAAACTAAGAATTTCATTATAAACCGATCATTACAAGGGTAAAAAGTATGTAAGCCCATAATAAATGAGCTTCGTAAATAAATTATATGATTTTTTGGAGGGAAGGATATGAAGAACAAAAAATTTCTTGTGCTTCTGTTGGTTATGTCAATTATTGTGGCAGTATTTGCTGGTTGTGCTCCATCAGATAAGGCCTCACGCGATGACAAACCACAAGTAACTACGACACCTAGTGATACGACTGATAAAGTAACCCCAACGAAGAAAGCTGATCCAACTAAAGCTCCAGAACCAAAAAGTGAGACACCATTAGTTGTAGGCTATGCAGCTTTTAGTGAAAAATTCAGTCCATTTTTTGCAACCACAGCTTATGACAGAGACGTTTCTGATTTAACCCAAGTTGCAGTATTAACAACAGACAGAACGGGTGGTATTATTTACAATGCAATCAAAGGTGAGACCGTTCCATATGAGGGTACTGATTATTTCTACAACGGTGTAGCAGATGTTAAGGTTACATACGATGAGAAAGCTGATATAACTACATATAACATCAAAATCCGTGACGATGTTAAATTTAGTGATGGTCATGTTATGGACGCTGATGATATTATCTTTACATATTATGCTCTTTCAGACCCCACGTATACTGGATCTTCTACAATATATTCATATGACATTATAGGTATGGAAAACTATAGAAAAAACAACTCTATGGCTGAACAAACCGATGTTACTGCAGAAGAAGTTGCTGCTGAGTTAGCAAAACCAAGTGCTGAAGTTGCAGCGGCTATAAAAGACTTTGTTGTTGATGTTCTTACCTCAGAGTTGGATTGGGTTAAGTCTTTATATGGAAATGCAAGCTATGCATCTTACACAGATAAATATCCTCAAGCTAAAGATTTGTTTGCATTCTTCTATAACATAGATGAGGGCTACGATTCAACCAAAGTTGAGGACGAAGCTCAGGTACTGAAAGATATTCTCGCACAATACGGTGATGACTGGAAAGCACTCAGTATGGGATATGCTAGTTCTGAAACCTATTTCCAACCTGATATCGAAGGCATAGTGAAAGACTCAATCCTTGACAAAAAGCTTTCTACTGCAGGTGGTAATGAAGTTCCAAATATTGAAGGAATTAAAAAATTAAGCCAGACAGAAGTAGAAGTAAAGTGCCGTGGATTTGAAGCTCCTGCTGTATACAGTATTTGTGGTATTGATATAACTCCATTGCATTACTATGGTGATGAATCTCAATATGATTACAAGAATAATAAATTTGGTTTCCCAAGAGGAGATCTTTCAATAATAGAAGCAAAAACCACAGTTCCGATGGGTGCAGGACCTTATAAGTTTGTTAAATATGAGAACAAAGTTGTTTATATGGAAGCAAACGAACATTATTACAAAGGTGCACCAAAAATTAAATATTTACAACTAAAAGAAACAACCGATGGTGAAATGATAGCTGGTGTGGGTACTGGAGTTATCGATTTAGCAAATCCTTCCGGATCAGTGGCTAAGTTTGAAGAGCTAAAGAGTTACAACTCTAATGGAGATGCCACAGGTAATGTGATTACAACCAGTACAGTGGACAACCTTGGTTATGGTTACATAGGAATTAATGCAGATAACGTTAATGTTGGTGGGGATCCAGGATCAGCAGCAAGCAGAAATTTAAGAAAAGCTTTTGCTACAGTATACTCAGTACACCGCGACGTTGCAATAGACAGCTATTATGGAGATGCTGCAGCAGTTATAAACTATCCTATTTCAAACACTTCATGGGCTGCTCCGCAAAGAGCTGATGAAGGATATAGAGTAGCATATTCAATTGATGTAAACGGTAATCCTATTTATACAGCTAACATGGTTGCTGATGAAAAATACGATGCAGCTATTGAAGCAGCAAAGGGATTCTTTAAAGCAGCAGGTTATACTTATGATGAAGCAAGTGGTAAGTTTACTGCAGCTCCAGAAGGCGCAAAACTTGAATATGAAGTTATAGTACCTGGTGATGGTACTGGGGATCACCCTGCATTTGCAATCTTAGCTAATACAAGATCTTCACTAGAGAAGATTGGTATTACATTGAAAATCAATGACCCATCAGATGCGAATGTATTGTGGGATGCAATTGATGCTAACACCCATGAAATGTGGGCAGCAGCTTGGCAATCTACTATTGATCCAGATATGTATCAGGTTTACCACAGTAGCAATGCTGTTGGAAGAGGTGGTACCGATAGTAACAATTATAATATTGTTGACTCCGAACTGGATAAACTAATTATAGACGCTAGACAAAGTGCAGACCAAGCTTTCAGAAAAGCAACATACAAGAGAGCTTTGGATGTAATACTTGACTGGGGTGTAGAGATTCCTACATACCAGAGACAGAACTTAGTTATCTTTAGTACTGAACGTGTGAATATCGATTCAATTACACCTGACATCACCACCTATTGGGGCTGGATGCAGGATATTGAAAAAATGGAAATGAGATAATTTGCAATGAGTTCTTATATAGAGCCCGCAATGCGGGCTCTATATGTGTTTAGAGTATTTTGGCTGTTTAGAATTCTGTTTGTTGGTATTATTTTATAAATTATATAAGTAACTATCTAAAATTTATTAGAATTAAATAGATAACTAGTAAAGAGGGGTCATCATGGGAAAATATATTTTAAAAAGACTTTTACTATGCCTACTTTTACTATTTTTAGCGTCATTCATAATCTATACCATTATGCGTTTTTTGCCTACATCATATGTTGAAACTCAAGCAAGACAGCTTGCATCGCTTCCAGGGGCGAAAAGCTATAGCGAATGGTTGGAGCAGTTGAATGCCAAATATGGTATGGATGTAGGTATACTAAAAGGTTATTCTATATGGTTAAGCCATGCATTTCAAGGAGATTTTGGGGATTCGTGGCAATTTAATGTTCCGGTAACAGAAAAGTTTTCGGAAGTAATTTGGGATTCCTTTACTTTGGGAGCTATTTCTTTAATATTGCAGGTATTAATTTCTGTTCCACTTGGAATTCTTGCCGCAAGA
Source organism: Clostridiaceae bacterium (assembly GCA_012519655.1). GTDB lineage: Bacteria > Bacillota > Clostridia > DSM-8532 > DSM-8532 > Thermoclostridium. Next base: position 7,273 of record JAAYPS010000061.1, read on the forward strand.
AAGCAATATAGCAAAACCGATTATTCTGTTACTGTTTTAGCATTATTAGGTATTTCGCTTCCTACTTTTTTCTTTGCAACTATACTGAAATTGGTTTTCTCAGTTTGGTTGGGCTGGTTTGATCTCTATGGAAAGGTAGGCAGATATTATGAGCAACTTGATGCTATTGGCAAGTTTTTCGATGTCGCAGCTCACTATGTTCTACCAATAATGACATTAACGATTATTAGTATAGGAAGTCTTATGCGTTATACTCGTACTAATATGCTTGAGGTTTTAAATTCAGATTATATAAGAACAGCAAGGGCTAAAGGATTGCCCGAAAAAAGAGTTATTAACCATCACGCGTTTAGGAATACTCTCATACCTATTGTAACCATATTAGGAGGATCTCTACCTGGACTTTTTGCAGGAGCAATGGTAACTGAGACTCTTTTCCAAATACCTGGAATTGGTTATACGTCATATTTAGCAATAAGAAGTGGAGATATACCATTTACTATGTTCTATATGACTTTTTTAGCCGCACTAACACTGCTTGGTACATTAATAGCTGATATCTTGTATGCTGTAGTAGATCCTCGCGTAAGAATCAGCTAATGGAGGCGTACTAAAATGATTGAAAATTTGAGAACATGCGGTGGAACCACCACCGTTTTAAATAGGAGGTAAATCGTGGATAATAATAACAATTCAAGAAATGATAATCCTAAAGAATCTGGGGATTACATGAAAAACGCAAATGAGCATATTAGCGTATCCACCAGCCTTGATGATGAGCAAAGGGTAAAGGTTTTATCTCCAGGCATGCTCGTGTTTAGAAGATTTATTCGGAATAGGCTTGCAATTGTAGGATTCTTTATCATTTTGTTTATGTTTTTATTCTCATTTGTGGGTGGATTTCTCACGCCGTATGATGAAACTGAAGTTTTTACATATGTTGGGACTATGTCAAAAGAGTATGCCAGCATAACACAGAATACTGAGTTAAGATATACTGTAGCAGAAGGAAAAGAATACAACGATGGTGCACATGCTCAGTTTATACTGGCTAAAAATAGTGGAAAAAAATTCTTCACATACAACGGTATTGAATATAGCATAATTCAAGAAGATGAAGACTTATACATAATTACACAAGTTACACCAGTTGCAAATGTTACATATTTCAGAGGCCTTTTTGGTATAGCGCCAATGGAGGGTTTCGAAGTTTCAAAGGTACTTGAAGAAAGTGTTATGTCAGCTCTTGAAGCAGGAGAAGAACAATTTGAGATACAAGGTGAAGTCTACACTCTCACTCGTGAGAACAAGGACTACATCCTAGGTAAATCTGAAAATGCTGCTCTAGAATCAACACTAATAATTGATCCTGCGCAGCAAAATTTAAATGTGGATTTTGATTTTAAATATGCTGCCGAAAAAACAATCCGTGATCAAGATTCAGGCTCATTTAGTGCAAATGGACAAATGTTTGAAGTAGAAGAGCATAATAATATCTCTGTTATCTATCAACTCGGTTCGAATGATAGGATTCCGTATGCGATAATTTCGAGTTATGCAATGCAACCTTCTTCACCTGAAATGTTTTTGAGCATTGATTTCAAAGCCACTGTGTTAGAAGCGATTGAAGAAAATAAGGGATTGTTTCATTTTCAAGATGAAAATGGTAATGCAGAATACACAATCACTAGGATAAATAATGTTTACACAGTTAAGACAGAGACACCAACCCATTTAATATCCATGCATGAATCTCCTTCAAATAAGCATTTGCTTGGAACAGATGCCCATGGAATGGACGTATTAACTCGTCTCATGTATGGAGGAAGAATATCTTTATCCATTGGTTTTATTGTTGTGTTTTTAGAAATAGTTATTGGTATCGTCCTTGGTGGTTTAGCAGGCTACTTTGGTAAATGGGTGGACATGCTTATAATGCGTGTTGTCGATGTATTTAACTGTATTCCGTTTTTACCATTGATGATAATTATGGGTTCGGTTATGGATTCTCTCGATGTACAACCAGATAAGAGGATATTTTATTTAATGTTAATTTTGGGGATTATGAGTTGGCCGGGTATAGCGCGAATGGTGCGTGGACAAATTCTTTCATTAAGAGAACAGGAATTTATGATTGCTGCTGAAGCAACAGGCATTAGAGTTTCAAGACGCATATTCAAGCATCTAATACCAAATGTAATTCCGCAATTAATAGTTTTGGCAACCCTTGGTCTTGGAAACATAATACTATATGAGTCCACATTAAGCTATTTCGGTCTCGGTGTTAAGTTCCCTTTCGCTTCTTGGGGTAACATAATAAGTGGTGTATCCACCGCATATGAAATGACAAACTTCTGGTTTGTATGGATACCTGCAGGGCTCTTAATTTTACTTACAGTATTAGGATTCAACTTTGTCGGTGACGGCCTTCGAGACGCTTTTGATCCCAAGATGAAAAGGTAGGTGCTGAAGATGAAGAATGTTAAAGATGATAATGGAAAAAAGAGTAAAATATCCTTACGTGCTAAAAAAACGAAAATAAAGAATATTAATTATATTTCTGCAAAGGAATCTCGGAGGATTGCGAAAGAAAACAGAAAGATCACCAAGGAACTGGACAAGAATTTTAATCGGAAAAATGTTCCAGAAGTAGAATATAGCTCTGCTATGCGCAATCCGGAAAATGTTGTGGAGTTTGATAATCTACATACATATTTCTTTACAGATATAGGTACTGTTAAAGCCGTAAATGGCGTAACATTTGATGTTCCTAGAGGCAAAACAGTGGGAGTTGTAGGTGAGTCAGGATGTGGTAAGTCTGTTACCAGCCTTTCTTTGATGCAGCTTGTTCAAAGGCCACAAGGGCAGATTGTTGAAGGTGAAATTAGATTTGATTCGGGGGATTTTGTTTATAATATTGCAAAGACACCAGCTGAAAAAATGCAGGAAATCAGAGGCAATAAAATGTCAATGATCTTCCAGGAACCTATGACAAGTCTGAATCCTGTTTTTCGAATAGGGGATCAGATGGATGAAGTTATTGAGCTACATAATGTACAGTTATCCAAAGAAGAGGTAAAAGAAAGAACCATTGAGATGCTTGAGTTGGTAGGCATTGCCAATTCGGAAGGTGTTTATAAAATGTATCCACATGAGTTGTCCGGTGGTATGCGTCAAAGAGTTATGATAGCCATGGCTCTTGCTTGCTCGCCCAAACTCATAATAGCTGATGAGCCAACAACTGCTCTAGATGTTACAATTCAGGCACAGATATTGGATCTTTTAAGAAGACTGAAAGAACAGATAAATAGCAGTATAATGCTTATTACTCACGATCTAGGAGTAATAGCTGAAATGGCAGACTATGTTGTTGTAATGTACGCTGGAAAAATTGTTGAAAAGGGCACCGCTTATGATATATTTCACAACCCATGCCATCCTTACACAATTGGATTGATGAACAGTAAACCTGTTGTGAATAAGAGAGTCGACAGATTATACAGCATTCCAGGTAACGTTCCCAATCCGGTAAATATGCCAAACTACTGTTATTTTAGAGACAGATGTGATAAACGTATTAAAGCTTGTGACGGAGAATATCCTCAGGAGTTTTACCTTAATGACACCCATATGGTTAGCTGTTACCTGTATTCACAAGCGAAGGAGGTGCAAAATGGCTAATACAATTGAAGAAGTTAAAACTACTGTTGAAGAGCGTAACAATAATGAAAAAGGTAATGGATATTTACTCGAAGTTAAGAATCTGAAAAAGTATTTTCCTATTAATAAAAGTGTATTATTAGGCGCTAAAGGGTATGTCAAGGCAGTAGATGGGGTTACTTTTGGAATTAAGAGAGGGACCACAATGGGACTTGTTGGCGAATCAGGCTGTGGTAAAACCACTATTGGCAAAACCATCCTAAGACTTACAGATAAAACCGATGGCGAGGTCATATTTAATGGTACATCTATTTTTGACTTGAACAAGAAAAATTTACGGTCCATTCGTCCCCGAATTCAGATTATATTCCAGGATCCTTATTCAAGTCTTTCTCCACGATTACCAGTAGGAGAGATAATTGGCGAGGCTGTTAGGGATAACAATCTTGTTCCAAAAGAAGAGTTTGATGATTATATAACAAAAATTATGCTAGACTGTGGTTTACAACCTTACCATAAAGACCGATACCCTCATGAGTTCTCTGGTGGGCAACGGCAGAGAATATGTATTGCAAGGGCTATTGCGTTAAAGCCTGACTTTATAGTATGTGATGAGCCTGTATCAGCGCTGGATGTATCAATACAGGCACAAATAATTAATTTATTGAAAGACTTACAAGATAAATATCACCTAACTTACTTGTTTATATCCCACGATTTATCGGTGGTAGAGCATATATCTGATGAAATTGGAGTTATGTATTTAGGTAACCTTGTTGAACACGCTGATAAGGAAGCTATATTTGCTAATCCCCTTCATCCGTATACGAAGGCGTTGTTTAGTGCAATACCCATACCCGATCCTGATGTAAAAATGAATAGGATCATACTTGAGGGTAATATACCTTCGCCGGCAAATCCTCCAAGTGGCTGTAAATTTCACACAAGATGCAGTTCATGTATGGAAGTATGTAAGACGGTTGTACCAAAAGAGATTGAGGTTGAAAAAGGTCATAAGGTTGTTTGTCATTTGTATGATAAGGGTATTAATAAGGATAAATAAAACTAATAAATTGTAATTTTACGGATTCATGTGCGAATTGTACGCATAACGATGTTTTGCGAAAGTGCAAATCACACGAAAGTTAAAGTATTTTAAGAGTAGAGGTTTATGGCGCGTGCCAGTGGGTTCGTGCCTTCCTTTACTTGTAATACTAAGATAGTTTACGGGAATAATTTAGTTATGAGAAAAAAGAAAACCTACGAAGATGATGATGGCAGAGTTATTGCTAATATGAATATTGAAGGTACTCCATGGTATGTAAAGAAGAATCCTATGCAGGACAAATCTTTATCTGGAGAATCTAGTACAGAAAAGCCAAATAATAAAGAGACTTTTTACATTATTAGGGGTGCACTTGCTGCTGCGTTACTAATTGCTTTAGTATTTGTGGCAGTTTTCTTCATATTTTTACTATTCTGTACACAGGTTTGGTTTAAGTAATATTGCAAATTATTAATCATTTTGAGGGATTATTTGATGGATAACAAAGATAAAGTAAGCAAAAACAAACAATCTGGATATAAAAGGCATGTGGTGCCTTGTTCAAATTGTGGCAAAGATATACTTGATCACATGACCCAGTGTCCCTTCTGTAAGGCAGAGATTACACCTAAATATTATAAGCCTATGGACCCATCGATATCAAAGAAGATAAGGTTTGCATTAGCTGTTATAGGCTTTATTATAATAATTATTTTGCTATTTTTTGGAGAGTAGCATTTCTTATTTCTCACGTATTACGTTCAATTTTTCTATTTTTCTGTTTTTATAGTATACTATAAGAAAAAATAAGGGAAAATGCTTTCGTAAATTGTTTTCCTAATGAGCATCTATGTAATAGAACTGAAAAAGTAAGTTATCTGATAGTTAATTTATCGAGAAAATTATCAAAAAATCAATAGATTATGGAGTTATTATGAATAAAAAAGTACCATTATCAGAACTACAAAATAGAATGAAACGTTTTAGAGATAAAATGAGTGAGATAAATCCTGACTGGGAATTGGCCGTTATTATAAGTAAAGTCAATCAGTACTATTTTGCAGGCACTATGCAAGACGGCATGATATTAATTCCACGAGAGCAGGAAGCAGAGTATTGGGTAAGAAGAAGCTTTCAAAGAGCTGTAGATGAATCTTTTTTCAACATTATAAAGCCTATGAATAGCTATAGAGAGGCAGCAGCATCTTTTACAAAGCAAAGTAAAATACCGTCGACAGTGTATTTTGAAACAGAGATTGTTACCCTTGCTTTAGCTAATAGAATCCAAAAACATTTCCCTTTTGAATCGATAAAATCTGTAGATCCAGTTATAAATTCTATAAGGGCAATCAAAAGCCAATATGAGCTTGAATTGATGAAAAAGTCAGGGGATATTCACCAAAAAGTTTTGGAGGAGAAAATACCCAGTATACTGTACGAAGGAATGAGCGAAGCAGAACTTGCCACAAAACTTTATGTTGCTTTAGTTGAGGAAGGACATGATGCAAATGTCCGTTTTGGCATGTTTGATACACCAATGATATTAGGACATATTAGTTTTGGTGAAAGCTCAATTTACCCGACATTTTTTGACGGACCGGGCGGTAATTATGGTATGAGTCCTGCTGTACCCTCGTTTGGAAGTCGAGAAAACAAGTTGAAAATGGGCGATTTAGTATTTATTGATGCAGGTTGTGCGGTGAATGGGTATCACACTGATAAGACAATGACTTATATGTTTGGTAGGAAATTGCCTGATGACGTGATTAAAATTCATAGGCAATGCGTGGAGATTCAAAATGAAGCAGCATCTATGCTCAAACCCGGGGCTATTCCTAGTGAAATATACAAAGCCATACTAGATAAACAAAGTGACGATTTCTTTGAGAATTTTATGGGCTTTGGCAGCAGGAAAGTTAAATTTATCGGACATGGTATTGGTTTAAACATAGATGAGTATCCAGTAATTGCTGAAGGTTTCTTTGAACCTTTGGAAGAAGGAATGGTTATAGCACTAGAACCTAAGAAGGGAATTGAAGGCATAGGGATGGTGGGAGTAGAGAATACTTTCATTGTGACTCCTGAAGGCGGAAAATGCATAACAGGCGATAATCCCGGCCTAATACTCGTATAACACAAATAACACAGAGGGACGGTTCTTTTGTGCTATTTAACACAAGGGGACGTCAGACTGTGTGATTTTCACTCAGTTAATCCCTTTAACACAAGGGGACGGTTCTTTTGTGTTCTCATACAAGAACTCAGAAGACAAAATCGATCAGCTCTTAAAATAAATCTAATCTTTATGAGTTAGGATAGACCATAGTAAAAAACGTTGAAATTTAGTATTTGAAAATGTGCTATTATTCACCTGTTACTTATTATAGTATGATATTACATATTGAAACTTGGGCATGTTTTTTATATGGCAAATACAGATTTGAATCCTGCAAGAGCAAAAAGTGGTAGAGAGGTATAGTATAAGTTTTATAATTAACAACACAAAAGAACCGTCCCCTTGTGTTC
>JAAYPS010000062.1 GCA_012519655.1 Clostridiaceae bacterium
ATTAGATGATTATTTTAACATTAGTACTATATTTTGTCATATCTAATTGTATCATATCTGAGATTGTTTACAAAATCATCCTATTTAAATTAAGATCTGAAGCCACTACCATTTTTGAATACAATAATCAACTTATTTGCTAACCACTTGATTTGTCCATTTCCATCGATGAAAGGATAAAAAATACCATGTATTAGCAAAATTCATTTGCTTTCACCATACTCATATACTCCCTTATACCGTCCTCTTCATCCTGCCTGTATGTGAAGTTAAAATGCGTCGCAACCGTCAATGCCAGCATGTGAAACAAATCGCACATCGCCTCAATCGCTGACCAAATATCTGCATAATTGCTACCAGAGTAGGTGGCGGAATATTGCACATACAGTTCCGGTGGCAGATAACGCTTGAAATACTTGCCGCTCTTCCCAACCGAAAGGTTGAAGCCATGTTGCGTACCGATGTACCATTCCATCATATCATGCAATTCAGAGCGAACCACATCGTTCAGCATGTGCATGACATAGGGAAGCTCATCCCGTGCGATACCTTTTGCAACATTATTTAGGCACCACCAGAAGTTATTGCAGCAAGAGTAAAAGAAGAGTGCCGAAGGTGGCTTGATATGCCAGTATTTGTCGCTGGGGGCAGGCAGGGCTGGTAAAAAGCCTCTGCCATTATCTTTATCAAGCAGAGCTATTGCGGGCTCTCCGTTATCTATGTATTCATTGAACTCAAAAGAAAGGTCAATGCGAACTCCATCAGGATAAATCATCATATAGTTAAATTGACCGTCTCCCTCTGGATAACGCATAACTTCTGGCATCTGCATAATCAGAGGTTTGCCAAAGCGTTCTTCAACCCATGCAGGATTATTAAAAAATGGCGTAATTTCGGCTACAAAATAGGTAATGTCGTAATCCTGGTAGAAGTCCTTTGGTGCGGATGGATTTGCCCGTGAACCTACCAGCAGTACTGCCCGTATACGCTCATCAGCCTTGGCTACACCAATAATCAAATCCATTATTTCCTGTTCAGTCCTCAATATCTAGTCACCCTCTTATTCCTTTATTCATTCGCAAACTGTTATCTTGCCCGTAGGTTTCCAATTTCGCCATTGATGGTGGTACTTTTGAATATTCTTTTATATATGTTATACATCCAAATTTTGTTCAAGTTCCGAAAATATGTGTGGCCATTGTTTCCTGTTAGTGGGATACGATATATAAAGATTATGCATCATTCTATGCACCAAAAATGCTAATCAGTGGAGGTTGGTTAATCATAATTCTGTAGCTATTTTCAAACATAAGTCCACAAGATTAGTCCTTATCATTTCTCTTCTACTCCATGAGCGTTTGTCCCATTCGATTCCGCTCAAGTCGTCTCCACCGTACAAAATCTGTCCCAATAAAACATTCCTAAATTTTGATACAGCAAAGAATGCTGCTGCTTCCATTTCTACAGTAACACAGCCTTCCGAAACTCTTTTCGCAATTTTAGCTTCAGTTTCTCTAAAAATTGCATCAGTTGTCCATGTTTTTGCTTTAATAAATGGAATTCTTTCTCGATTCAATACTCTCTCAATAGCCATTATAGCATCGGGGTTACATTCTATTTCACGTGATGGCTCAATATAATGATACGATACCCCTTCGTCTCTTACAGCAGAATAAGGTAATACTAAATGACCTACTTGAATATCCTTTTTTAAAACGCCAGCACCACCACAAACAATAAATTTTTCAAATCCGGATGCTATCAATTCTTCTAACAATGCTGCCGAACCAGCTGCTCCTACAAAACCTCCAACTAGGCCTACAGAACAACCATTGCATGTTGTTTCATAAATTGGAATATCTACTGTTTCTGAAGGGCTTATTCCTATTTGCTCCAATTCACCGGTTTCTAACTTTTTATTGATTACTTCCTTAAAAAAAGTAATAACACATGCTTTAGGTGCTGGTGTCTTTTTAATAATACTCGAAGGTTGAATCTTGGCTTGTTTGTTTGAATCAAATTCTAGAATCGGATATAAACTTTCATTCAACATGAAAATAACACCACCTTATATAAATACTTCACAGTTTTAATCTTTTTTCATGCTCTCTGCAATATTTGTCAGCTTACTTTTCTTTCTGCCATCGCTACAATCTCTCAAAAATCTCATTAAGCCTTCAATCTTAGTATCTCTGACGAATTCATTTTTCTCAGTTTCTACTTCAGCCAACATTTTTAGCAACTCAGCATAATATTTCTCCAATATATCATCGCACTGCCTTGTTATTTCCGGGTACTCCGCCTCTACCACAGTCAATCCTGACTCATCAACATCATACTCCGATACAAACTTCATCATAGCTTCATCCCAAATAAATTCCACATTCTTCTTCGTATTTATGCAAACCCTGCCATATTCATCTGCGATATCCAGATTTAACTGATATATTTTCGTAATTGTATAATCCACTGAAACACTCATTTCTCCACTGGTTTCAATGCTTATTGTGTCAGCGTTAACAGAATGTCCACCAAATAAGTAATGCTCGAAATACTCATCATAGGGAAAGCTTAACACAAGTTTTTTACCTTCACTCGTTAACTCATACCAATCTTGATAGTACCTGGCTTCACCCGTTCCATACCCCCTGCAGCTGTTTCCTACTATCCATACATGATCATCCCATGATTCCAGGCGGTATTCTGTACCTGCTAACCTACCGCCAAAGTCGATGTAATCGGTAAAGTCCCAGGGATGACCATTTCCGCCTTTGAATGCATACAACCTGATTCTGTATGGGTTACTGAGGGCCAATACAGTATACATCTTTCCATCTTTGCTAAGCTTTTGTCTGGTGATTTCAATCTTGTTTGGTGGGTTTCCGGACCACCTCTCAATACCAAGGTTTTTGCATACATATTCCATATATGAAGGTTTATTCTCTTCATAGAGTGTCTTATTCTCTTCGTATAACTTTTTGATGTCGTCAGGAGTTAAGTTCTTTGAAATTATTCTGTTATTTCTAAAAATGTCATCAAATCTTTCATTAAATTCTCTGTCGGCTTCTATTTCGAATACCATTGAATTCGTAATCAGCTTATACGTACCAGGCTTATCAGTGTTGGCAGCAAGAGTAACGATATGAGCTTTCGCGAACTGCCTGTTGCTATTCTTCGATATTACTTCCAGATAGGTTTCGCTGGTATTAAACTCAATCAATATGCACCTGCCATCTGCTTTTACCTTTTCTTCCTCAGCCTTTACTTCTTCATTGTCAAACAGTCTCCTGGCATTCAGAATGCTAAATTCGTTATTGGCAAATGAACTATCTAATAACTCATATATCTGCTCAATGGTTTCATAAGTATTGACCTTGCTGCTTCCCTTATCGACTATATCCTGATAGTTTATGTTATCCGGAATGCTTATAACAGCAGGGTATTGTATGTAAACTGGATCAACAACCATTCCTTCCATATACTTTCTAACATAGTCAGATATCCACTGGTTGGCATTATAACTTCCTTTTTTTATGAACCTCTCATTTATCGTTATATCGTTATCGAAAGTCACAACCGAACCAATAATGGTCATCGTGGCTACTATAGTGCCATCCTCACTCAACAGTTCAACCTGGTAGTCACCATCCCATTCGCTGTTTATTTTTGAAAAAGTCTGTCCGGCAAACAATGCGCAGAATTCACTAATAAAACTGTTATCCGTATACTCAGCTTCACAAGCGTCATACAAACTTTTAATTCGAATCTTCGAAATCTGCATGACATCAGGATTAATGGCATTATCTTCACTTTTTTGGTTTATAGCAGCCTTTCCTGAATCATTAAACTGGCTGTCACTGCTAACAACCCTGTCATTATTGCAGGCCGATAAGAACAATAATATTATAAGTATCGGTATTAATGACTTTTTCATAGGCAACTCCTATAACAAACTGTCATGTGGGGGATTCTATATGAAATTCTTATGTCAATCCTCTCTATACACAAAATGCTTAATACCTTCATTAATGTCGGACAAATCAATTAACCCCACTTTCGACTATGGAAAAATTATTCATTGCTTAATCCAATCTTTTTTAGCATTTCATTTACTGGCTGCGCTCCATCAACAATTACCACAGGGCATTGTACCTTTTTGAGCCATTCTGTATGCAAATCTCGGCTTCTTTGCTCAATTCCTGCAGTATCATACTTAGCTGCCCATTCAAGAAATTCAATGTGATTTTGGTACATATCGCCGCCAGGCAAAATACGGTCGCCAAATTTATTATATTCACGCTGCTTCAGGCGTTCTATTCGCACTTGCGTTGGTGTCTCTACTAAAATAACCAACTCGAATTTGGGTATAAATATATCACCCCAACCGCATAATGAACCGGATATCACACATCTCTCTGCTTTTGAAATGGCTTCAGAAAGCAGGCTCTGTCTTTCGGAAAGCTCTCTTTTCTTTGTGTATTTAGGATCAGTTGGAAGCCAGAAAAAGTCATCAGTGTCAAGATGTTTGAAGCCGAATTTTTCGCTTATTGCTTTTCCAAGTGTTGTTGTACCTGAACCTGATGCACCGAGGATATGTATAATTTTAGGAGCGAATATTTCTATTCTGCTGTCATAATATTTTTCTTGAGTTGCTTTTTGCATCATTTTCATACATTTAACTCCATAAAACCTACTGTGAAAGGTAGATGTTCAAATTTTCTAGTACCTGTGTGTATAAATCCATACGCAGTATACCATTCTTTGAGCTTTGCGTTCTCTTCAATAATTCCGATAGTTATTTTATTTCCGCCAAGCTCTTTTACTATAAGCCTACAAATATCCAACAACTCTTTGCCATATCCCTTGTGGCGAAACTCAGGTAGAATAGAGAGGTTGTTCATTTCGAAGGATGTCTCACTATTTTCTGTAAGAGAAACAAATCCAATAATTTCGCTATCTAAAAAATAACCGAACATCAGGCAGCCTCTTTTAAATTGGTTTTGCAGTTTTTCAACCTCGATAAAACTAGTATGATTTGGGCAATTCTGCTTAGTCAACATCAATTCATTAGCAACTGTAGCAAAGCTTTTACGAATCACTGCAGCACAACGTTCAAGCTGAACTTCCCTTATAACATATACTCCACTGATAACTTTTTCATAAACTGCTAATGTAAGCTTTTCATTCTTGATTTCTCTGATTCCTGTATCAACATAACCTGCTTTTTCATAGCATCTCTTATTGGCAATTTGATCAGCCGGGAAATCCAGCACCCATTTTTTTGCACCTTCAAAATATGCTTCACAAAGCTTAATGGCTTTCGAGGCAATTCCTTGTCTTTGCAATTCGGGCAGAATATAGAGCCGGGCAAGATAATATTCATCATCCAGCATTTTAAAAACCGCAATACCACCGCATAACATTTCATCAGCATGAATTTTATATATTCTTATATTAGAATTGTTAAGCCATCTGAAAAATTCTTCAATACCCTTAAGATAAGGACTCCTTTCATCCTTATAAATATCATATAATCTCTTAAATGCTTTTTTCTGGATACTCACTAAGTTTTCTGCATCATCGGCCGTTGCCTTAAGTAATTGAATGTTCATAAGAAGTTCAACTCCTTGTACAATCCAATCTATCGACGGATGTCTCCGACAGGTTGCTCTTTAAACCACCTATCACAATTAATAATTTTAAACCCGTATAGTTCGATTATATATTTCAAATTGATTTTGTATTTATGTTTTAATGGTTAGATCAATAAAAAACCCGCAGAATCACTTTTCGAGTGACTCCGCGGGGTAATTCTCACGTGTAAGGCCTCTATGCCCCCATGCAGCTCACATCTCACGGACATTCCACATAGAATACCCCTTGCTTGAGAGAGATTTTTCCCTCTATCCTACTTGATGATTATGCATGCTCACCTTTCACAGTATTCTTTCATATATTTTCCATTTTGTCAACAGGTTTTGAAGGAATTATTGCATATCGTTCTAAAGATTGCTACTGTATAATGCCAATTTTCCCTTGCCCAGGTAGTCGCGCGATACATTGATTCGTCAATTGGTTCAGGGATGCGGTATGCCACGTATTCTATGAGAAAAATAAGGTTATCCAGTCTTCTACAAAAGACCAGATAACCTTATCTAATAAACTTTAGCTTAGTGAGTTCACACAAATATGAACTTACTTATTACAGCTCTCTTCCGGATAATTCTCACGAGCTTGATAGTGAGTGTGTAGTAGTTCGTGAGCCACATGGCTTCCGGGTTTTTCGAAGAACTCTTCATAAAGCTTCATCATTCTTGGGTTTTTATGTGACTTACGTATTGTTAGAGCCTCATCTTCATTGTAAATTGCTTTAGCTCTTTCGGTTCTTAAGTCAACTACATTCCTAACACTTGCTGGTTGAATTGGCTGACCTCCACCATTTACACAACCACCAGGGCAAGCCATTATTTCAATGAAGTGATATTGTTCTTCTCCATTACGCACTTGGTCGAGCAGCTTTCTGGCATTTCCAAGACCGTGTGCAACAGCTGCACGGAGTGTTGGACCACCAGGAACTTCAATCTCGGTCACTTTCACGCCATCTACGCCACGAACACTTTTATATTCTATATCATCATTATCTTTGTCTGTAAGGATATCTACAACAGTTCTTAATGCAGCTTCCATAACGCCGCCTGTTGCACCAAATATAACCCCTGCTCCTGAGGCCTCTCCCATTGGATCGTCAAACTCTTCATCTGGAAGACTATTGAAGTCAATTCCTGCTTCCATAATCATACGAGCAGCTTCTCTGGTTGTTATAGATACATCTACATCTGGGTATCCGCCACTTGAAAGCTCAGGACGTTCAACTTCAAATTTCTTTGCTGTACAGGGCATTACTGAAACAACAAATATTTTAGAAGGATCAATGTCCATTTTTTTAGCGTAATATGATTTCAAAACTGCGCCAAACATAATCTGTGGTGATTTACAGCTTGATAGATTATCTATAAGCTCTGGGTAATAATGCTCACAGAATTTAATCCAACCTGGACTACATGAGGTAATCAAGGGTAGTTTCCCACCATTTTCAATTCTTTCAAGTAGCTCAGTGCCTTCCTCCATTATGGTTAAATCTGCTGCTGTATTAGTATCAAACACTTTGTCAAATCCAAGCCTTTTCAGTGCAGCTACCATTTTTCCAGTGCAGCGGGTTCCTATGGGTAAACCGAATTCTTCGCCTATAGCTACACGCACCGCTGGAGCTGTTTGAACAACAACATGGAGATCAGGATTAGCAATAGCATCCCACACCAAATCTGTATTATCCTTTTCGCGAAGCGCACCAACAGGACAAACAGTTATACACTGTCCGCAGTTTACACATGGAGTATCTCTAAGAGTTATCTCAAACGGTGATGATACAACAGTGTCAAAGCCTCTCTCGTTTGTTTCAATTGCACAAACGGTTTGAATATCTTTACACATGCTGACACATCTACGACAAAGTATACATTTATTTTGATCTCTAACAATTGATGAAGACAAATCATCAATTGGGTAATCTTTGGTTTCACCATCAAAACGTATTTCATTTACATTTAGTTCTTTTGAAAGCTTTTGTAGTTCACAGTTTTCACTGCGTACGCAGGTAAGGCATTTTCTCTCATGGTTAGAAAGAATTAATTCTAGATTCACTTTTCTAGCTTCTCTTATCTTAGGAGAGTTTGTAACCACCTTAAGACCTTCTTCAGCAGGATATACACATGCTGCTTGAAGACTTCTTGCTCCAACATCCACAACGCACATCCTACAAGCACCAATTTCGTTAATGTCCTTCAAATAGCAAAGAGTGGGTATTTTTATCCCAGCTATTCTTGCAGCTTCAAGAACAGTAGAACCTGAAGGTACTTTTACTTCTATACCATCTATTGTTAATGTTACCATATCACTCATTACCCTCACTCCTTTCCATTAAGCCTTTAGGCTAATCGCATCAAATTTACAAGTTTCCATACAAACGCCGCATTTAATACATACATCCTGGTCAATGTGGTATGGCTTCTTAATCTCACCAGAAATTGCGTTAACAGGACACTTTTTAGCACATAGGCTACAGCCACGGCACAATTCCTCGTCAATAACATATCTGAGAAGATCCTTGCAAACTCCAGCAGGGCATCTTTTTTCATTTATATGTGCTTCATATTCATCTCTAAAATACCTAAGAGTACTTAAAATTGGATTAGGCGCTGTCTGACCAAGTCCGCACAGTGCTGTTTCCTTAATAGTATTTGCAAGTACCTCAAGCTTTTCAATATCGCCATCTTCACCCTGACCTTTAGTAATCCTATCGAGAATTTCATACATTCTCTTTGTTCCTATACGGCATGGTGAACATTTTCCGCATGACTCATCGCAGGTAAAATCCAAGAAAAACTTAGCAATATCAACCATGCAGTTGTCTTCATCCATAACAATAAGTCCACCCGAACCCATCATAGCACCTATTGATGTCAGGTTCTCAAAATCAATGGGAGTATCCATAAGACTTGCAGGAATACAACCACCAGAAGGTCCACCAGTTTGGGCGGCTTTAAATGCCTTACCATTAGGAATTCCATCACCTATGTCATAAAGAATTTCTCGAAGTGTTGTTCCCATTGGGATTTCAACAAGACCTGTATTCTTTATATTTCCGCCTATTGCGAAAACTTTTGTACCCTTGCTCTTTTCTGTACCTATACTTGAGAACCATTCTGGTCCATTTAAGAAAATAGGTGGAACATTGGCATATGTTTCAACATTATTTAAGATTGTGGGTTTGCCCCATAACCCTTTGTTTGCTGGATAGGGAGGACGTGGTCTTGGCTCTCCACGCTTACCTTCGATAGAGGTCATCAAAGCAGTTTCCTCACCACATACAAAAGCCCCTGCTCCAAGACGTAACCCTAAGTCAAATGAAAAATCCGTGCCGAAAATATTCTTCCCAAGTAAGCCATATTCTCTTGCCTGTTCAATGGCACGATTTAGACGTCTAACAGCGATAGGATACTCTGCACGAACATATATATATCCCTGATTTGAGCCTATTGCATAACCTGCAATCGCCATTGCTTCTATAACAGTATGAGGATCTCCTTCAAGGATACTTCTATCCATAAAAGCACCCGGATCACCTTCGTCGGCGTTACAACAAACATATTTTTGATCTGCAGAAGATTTCGCTGCGAACTGCCATTTTAGACCTGTTGGAAATCCTGCACCACCTCTACCACGTAAACCGGCTTGCTTTAAAGTATCAATTACCTGTTCTGGTGACATTTCTGTTAGTACTTTACCTAATGCACGATAACCATCTCTTGCAATATATTCATCTATGCACTCAGGATTAATTACACCACAATTGCGCAGTGCAATACGAACTTGCTTTTTAAAGAAACCAACCTCTTCTAATGATTTAGATACATCTTCGGCTTCCTTATCACCCAACAACAGTCTCTTTACTATCCTACCCTTTACAAGATGTTCTTCAACAATTTCTTTTACATCTTCAACAGCAACTCTAGAATAAGTTGCACCTTCAGGATATACTACAACAATTGGACCTTTTTCACATAAGCCAAAGCATCCAGTTCTTACAGTTTTAACTTCGCTTTCAATATTGTTTTCACTTATCAGTTTTTCAAACTGATTAATAATTTCTTCACTTTTGGATGATGTGCATCCTGTACCACTACAAACCAGCACATGTGACCTGTATATCATTTTTGACCCTCCAATCCCTTATTCCACTTGAATATAGGTTGAAATTAATTTATTTTTCAGCCTCGCCAATGGTGTATTCTATCACAGGACGACCATTGATCAGGTGTTCTACAACAATTTTTCTTACTTTTTCAGGATTGAGATTCACATATGTTGTTTTCTCACCCTGTGCTGTTATGACATCTGCCATTGGTTCTAAACGGCAGGCACCTACACATCCTGTCATTGTTACATTAACATCTTGCATTTTTCTTTTGTCTAACTCTTCGACAAATGCGTTCATAACTGGTCTTGCACCAGCAGCAATACCACAGGTTGCCATTCCAACAACGATTCTGGTTTTGTCTGCATTATCACGAAGATTTATTTCTTTTAACGCTCTTTCTCTTATAGCCTCTAATTCAGCTAGGGATTTCATTTAGAACACCTCCAAATACTTCCTTAATTCCTTCACGTATGTTCTTTGCTATCCAGCTAACAACTTCTGTATTATTTATTGGAACACCGTTAAGATATTTTTTTATATCAACTGTATTTAGTTCAAAAACAGCTCTATCGCTTTGAAAAGTTACGTCATAATCAATTTCCGGTGTAGCCATTATTAGTGACGTTAATGTTTCATCTATGCTTCCTATAGGGATTCTGTCGATACTATCAACAACAAAAG
The DNA here is from genome assembly GCA_012519655.1 of Clostridiaceae bacterium. Lineage (GTDB taxonomy): Bacteria > Bacillota > Clostridia > DSM-8532 > DSM-8532 > Thermoclostridium. The sequence continues at coordinate 10,439 of JAAYPS010000062.1, forward strand.
AGGCTTGTACTGTTGTGCCCTTTCCCTTTATAGATTGCATTTTTAACATTCCACCAGACATTTCTGCTGATTGTTTCAGTAAGGGGATTCCCAGTCCCACTTTTCTTGTTGTCCTGCTTGTAGTAAAAGGGTCTGTCACGCTTTTTAGCATTTCTTCATCCATACCTTTTCCATCATCGGACAACGAAAAACTTAAAATGCCATCTTTGCAAATTAATAAAATTTTTATAAGATTAGCACCAGCAGCAATAGAGTTCTGGGCAATATCCATTAAATGCAGTGATAAATCTTTCATTCCATGTCACGGTATTTTTTGATAATATCCTGTACTTCGCCGGGAGCAAGCCTTCCGTATACTTCCCCATTTACCGTTATTACAGGTGCTAAACCACATGCACCAATGCATCGGCATCCTTCAAGGGAAAACAAACCGTCTTCAGTTACACCATCACAATCCAAACCCAATTCCTTTTTCAGCTCATCGTAAATTGAACCTGCACCTTTAACATAACAAGCTGTACCAAGACATATCTGAATTTGATATTTTCCTTTAGGATAAAGGGAGAATTGTGTGTAGAAAGTAACCACGCCGTAGACTTCTGCTAAAGAAACCCCAAGTCCTTCTGCTATCGTCTTTTGCACACCTATGGGTAAGTAACCATATAAATCCTGTGCTTCATGTAAAACTGGAATAAGGGCACCATCCATACCCTTATACTTACTAATAATCGTTTCAAGCTCCTGTGCTCTAGAATCTACACAGGCACTTGAGCATTTACAGCTCATAGTAGAACCCCCAATCATGATAAGGTTATTATTAGTTTGTTATTATATTAACAAGATACGTTAATATTATAACAATTCTTTTCATATAGATCAACAATAAAAGATAATTTTTTCAAATTGCTAAAACCCTTTAATTAATTGAGTTACAAGAATTCCTGTCTTAAAAATATTAGTATTTTGTATACAAACTTCCCTTTATTTTTATCTATTTATAGTGGCAAATTACACTACCAATTGCAAAAGGGCGAAGTTTAAGCCTCGCCCTTTATGGTAATACGCTTTTTGGGTCTATACAATAATCAATCAGAACTTTCTCTTTCCTTTAGACCATCTACTAGATTTTTATATGATACTCTCAGACCATTTCTATTCTCATCCTCCAAACTGCTCTGGCGTATCATTAAGCCAGTATATTCTCCATTTTTGAAGGCATAGAAGTATACTCCTTCGGGTTCGGAGACCAAATCAACTTCAATCTTTTCACCCGTTTTTAAAGTGTACTCAATATGAACAACTGGATCTTCAAGTACAGGATTAACGTCAAGATTCATCTTGTCTACAGTAAGCCCTATTGCACCTTGATAGTATTTTTTGAACAACCTAACGTATTTATCATCTTTCTCAGAAGTCATCAGGGCTCCGTTAAACTCATAGGTGCTCTTGTCCTCATCTTCTGTGTCAACATTAATCTTAGAAATATCAATGCGACCATCCATGGTTATTCTCATTTCGCTAACTTCGTTTATGTTCTGTAGATGAACAAATGGATTCACAATTTCCTCTATTGGTTTATCAAGGAACGTAAAACCGCTGGCGTTAACCGTAAAGATAAGATTTTCGTCATTCAACATAGCGTAAAACGCTTTGTTGTCTGGTTGCTTTTTCCCGAATGAAATTTTGTAGTCTTGACCATCTATACTATATTCGAAAATATATGGTGGTGTCTCAAGCCCGTATTTAGTCAAATCCGTTGTGTTTTCATCAACATATTCAGAAACAGATATAGTAGAAATAGCTTCAGCAATTAAATACATATTTTCGTAGCGAGCTTCTGCAACTATCGGGTATGAAAGAACCCATTTTGTTCCTTCTTCTTCTGATGTTGCATCAAAAAGTAGCTTTCCATTTCTTGAAAACTTCATAGCTGCCACATCAAGTGCTGTATATTCCTTGTCATATATATCAGTTTCCAACAGTTCTAATTTGGTTTGCACAAACTTCTTAGCTTCATAATCCCCAATAGTATAAACGGTGGATTCGCCCTCTTTTTTAGCATAATATGCACCACCTGTAGGAGTCTTATTTCCCACATGTAAAATATATTGGGTATTATCCTTCATTTTAAACGTTATTACTACAGGATTATCCAGTCCATATACAGCTAAATCTGAAGGATTCTCCTCAATCAATTTTTGTGCTTTTAATGTATTTGCATTCCATGCTATGCTGTCAACAGAGCTTGAGCGCACATTCATATCTGCAGGTTCAACAGGTAACCATACATTTCTGTCCACCATTTCAGTGGTCACTGTACCATCCGCGTTCGTGGTCTCTTTTTCAACCTGAATTGTTTCATAGCGAAAATGCAATGTTTCTTTTTTATTTTCCATTATGATCTCTGTGAGATCATTTTTATCAAACTCAAATATCTGAATTACTTCCTTAGGAGTGTTGTCGGGAATCTCTTCTTCACCCTCGGGAAGATTTGTAACAACAAAATATACTCCCACAAGCAATACCAATAAAACTAAGGGTATAATTAGTTTTTTAAAGTTACTCATAGGTGTCTCCTCCTTAACCAGACAAATACACCTACTCCCATTATAATTAGAGGAACAATTATAATAATGGTGATAAACAGAATTGTCAAAGTCTGCTGAGTAATACCTTGTAGTTGAGGTGTTGTGTATTTTTTAACCGGAATGTAAATATCCGCTTCTTTTTCTTCCATCCAATTAATGCTATTTACAAGAAATTTCTTTCCTGTATCGGTAATGTTCATTCCCTCATTTGACACAAAATAAGAGTTTCCTACAACAACTGTTTTACTTGCTTTCATATTTCCAAGGTTCTCAACAGCTACTGCAATACTTAATGGTCCCTCATTATCTTCCTCACCTTCAAACAAAGCTCTGCCGATAGCGTCGGAAGAAGTAGTTAATAATGATGTAGGTTTAATCCATTCCTTCTCATTTTGTAAAATTTCAAGACTTTGAGCATATACTAAAGACATGCTGAACTTACTAGGATCCAATACCGAGTTTATAGAGTTATTCACAACAGTTGGCATGAAAAAGTATGGTTGACCGAAAACTGCTTTATCGGATGCCATTTCAAAAACCACATCATATCCCAATCCAATATTAAACTCGGCAAGAAACTCTTCAAAATTAGGTAACTTTACATTGCTCTGAATAGGATCTAACAGGAATGCAGTGTTTCCGCCATTTTCCATGTATAGAGTAAGTTTTTCTAACTCTGCAGAAGTCAAATCCTGTTTTGGACTTGCAAAAAGAACGATAGATGCATCTTCTGGGATTCTTTCTACTGCTGCAATATTTATTTTTTCTACTTGATATCCATTCAATTCTAAATCGGATTTTAGCTCGGAATATTCAGTTTCCAAGTCTCCCTCTCCATGTCCTTCGGCATAATAAACAACGGGTATATTTTCCGAAGTTACATAACGAATTGCACCTGTAAATGCATACTCTGCATTTAAGCCCGATGTATATGGCATGTAAGATTGGTCGTATGATACTTCAAAAATATCATATGTTGATAAAACCTTTGATCGTCTTTGGCTTCTAACAACAAAATCATATTTTTTAACTCCAAGCAATCCTCCGGGATCCAGCTCATTTTGTATATATCCTGGCTCTTTATCTGGATCGATGTATTTGACATCAATCATATTACTTTTCGCTTTGTAATCTTTTATGAACTCAATTACCTGGCTGTATGACGAGTTTGACATTTGGGTTTCGTCAAAAAGCCCGATAATTTCAACCTTCTCATTTAGTTCTTTTAATACTTCGCCGGTCTTCTCGCCTACACTATATATCTTGTTGCTTGTTAAATCTATCTTTAACTTTTCTCTAATCTGTGGAGCGCTAACAATCGCATTGAGAACTAATGCAGCAGCAATCACAATAATAGTTAAGACAAATGAATAAGAACCAAAACGTAAATTTCGTTTATTAATAATTTTATTTATATTACCATTTTTTTCTTTTTTCATTTCTATCACCCCTGACTCCAACGTCTTTTATCGATAACTCTGGTTGTTAAGAATAAAAATACTGCAACAAAACTTAGATAATAAATAATGGACGTTAAATCAAGTATACCTGAATTAAGAGCACTGTACCTTGAGAGCAATGAAAATATATCAAGTACTTTTGCAGCAAAACCACCAACGAATGATGCTATGGAATCAACCAGGTTAACCAGAAGTAAAATAGCAAAACTAATAATAGCTGCTACTATTTGGTTTTCAGTTAGCGATGAAGCAAAAACACCAATTGCAACATAGCAAGCTCCGATTAGAAGGAAAGCAATATATCCACCTATTAGTCTGGGGATTTCAGGCTGACCTCCGAGAACGAATAAAATAATCAGATAAATAAAAGTTAATGCAAACATTACCAAAAATACTGTAAAAGAACCAAGGAATTTTCCTATAACAATTTGATAAACGTCTGCAGGAGATGTAATTAAGAGAACTTCCGTTCCATTTTTTCTATCTTCCGACATAATACGCATTGTTAAAATTGGTATGACGAAAGTGAGAATAAAGGTGATACTTGAAAACAAGTAATTCATTTCAGCCACTCGTGCAGCAACTGTACCAAGTGTAAAATAAATAGATGATATTAGAAAAAATACAGCTATTAAAACATAGGCAATTGGTTGATAAAAATATGCCTGAACTTCACGTCTCCATATAGCTAACATTTTAGTTTACCTCCGTTTCTTCAGTAGTTAACTGGAGGAAAATATCCTCAAGCGAAAGTCCTAATGACTTTAGTTCAAGAATTGGATAACCATATTCGGCTAATTTATTGAAAATCGGTTTTCTAACATCTAACTCTTTATCCGATTCAATAATATAGCTGAACTCATCTGCTTTACCCCTATCCTTTACTTCTAGAGCTTTAACACCATATACCTGCTGTAGAAGCTCTTTAACTTTCTTTTCAGGACCTGCGACTGTCATTGTAAATCTAGAGAAATTGTCAAGATTTCTGGATAGATTCTCAGGTGTATCAACTGCAGCTATTTCGCCGTTATTTATAATAACAACTCTTTCGCAAACAGCGCTTACTTCGGGAAGAATATGAGAACTTAATATAATGGTATGATTTTTCCCAAGAGCCTTTATAAGCTTACGAATTTCAATAATTTGCTTAGGATCAAGACCTACAGTTGGTTCGTCAAGTACAAGGACATCGGGAGCCCCCACAAGAGCCTGAGCTAACCCAACTCTTTGTCGATACCCTTTAGAAAGATTGCGGGTTAACCTGTGCTGAACATGTGCTATCTTTACCAGCTCCATTATGTCTTCTTTCTGGCTCTTCCACTGCTTCTTATCAACTTCCTTTAAAGAAGCACAAAAATCAAGATAGTCTGTTACCGTCATATCTAAGTACAAAGGTGGCAATTCAGGTAAATAACCTATTCTTCTTTTAACTTCACGTGGCTGGTCCATAATATCATATCCATCAACCTTTACAGTTCCAGAGGTTGAGGGTATATACCCCGTTAAGATATTCATTGTGGTTGTTTTTCCAGCCCCATTTGGACCTAGAAAGCCAAGTATTTCTCCTTTGTTGACAGTAAAACTCACATCTTTTACAGCTTTAATATCACCATAATGTTTTGTGAGATTCTGAATTTCTATCATTGTGTTCCTCCTATCTACCAAAGAATTTCTGTGGTAATTGATATGTTTCTTGATTACCTATTTACGTATCCCATTATGAAGTATCCTTTTGAACAAAATATGAACAAATTGTAAAAATCCTCAACACAGAACACAGAGGGACGGCAGACTGTGTGAGAATTATTGAAAAAAGCATCATAAAATGCTGAAAACACTGGATTTGAGCCTGATCTTATGAGAAAATATAAGCATAAATCAGTAAGGAGTTATAATTATGCCATATATAGAAGGTTTTGATAGAAATCAG
>JAAYPS010000063.1 GCA_012519655.1 Clostridiaceae bacterium
ACCTTTCGAAAGGTACTGTCTGAAATTTAAGAAAATGAGGAGGCAAAAAAATGAATCGTGTAACAAGATTAATGGTTCTTGCAATTGCATTGATCATGGTTGTTTCATTGGTTGCATGTACAACGCCCACACCTGGTTCTGTAGATAAACCTACAGATAGTAGTGGAAAAGCCAGTACACCGGATAAGCCAGCTGAAAAAGTTAAAATCAAATTTCTATCATTAAGCACTGACGAGAATAGAAATAACATTCGTGAAAATTACATTAAAGTGAATGTTGCAAAAGAGATGCCTAATGTAGAAGTTGAATATGATTTAGGTGGCGGCGGACAGGATTATGCAAATAAGCTCAAGGCTTACAATGCTTCAGGGGATATGCCAGATGTATGGTTCTCCGAGCAGAATCTATCTTCTTTAGTTGTTGCTGCTGGGAATGCTTTGGATCTATACCCATATGTTAAGGAATCTGGATTTGACCAAAAATTTAAAATGAAGGATCTTGTTGCTCCTGATAAGGATGGCAAACTTTATTGTGTACAACCTGGTGCAGACCAATACTTTACACCAAGACTATGGTATCATAAGGATATTTTTGCACAATATGATGTTGAACCTCCTAAAACTTTTGATGAGCTAGTTGCTCTTTGTGAGACATTAAAGAGTAAAGGGATCGTTCCTATGTCAATCGTAGGTAAAGATGGTTGGACGCCAAACTTACATATGGTTCAGACCATGATTATGGCTGAAGATCCTCAGGTTGCTATTGATCTTGTAAATAACAAGACTGACTTTAGTAACCCTGTTGTAAAAAATGCTTTAGGTAGAATTCAAAAACTTGTCCAAGTTGGTGCATTTGCAGACGGTGTTACTAATATTGATTACGGTCCAGCAATGGAAATGTATACATCAGGAAAAGCTGCTATGCTTGCTATGTTTACCTGGGAGCTTGGTAATTTAGAATCTGCATCTCCTGACACTGACTTTATTCCTTGGCCTTCTGCTAGTGAGTCTGTAGATCCTAATGACGTCATCCAATACTGGGGTGCTCCACTAAGTGGATATCTTGCATCAGCCAGTTCGAAAAATCCTGACGTTGCAGCAGAGTTCGCAATGTTCTGTGCAGTACAGGATGCGTTATTCTATAATATTGAACAAAAAGCTCCTACAATGTTGGAGACAGGTGTTGTGATTGAAGGTGTATCTCCTTTACTACAAAGAAATCTGGATCAATTTGACGCAGCGACCATTAAAGTTCCCTCCATGTGGGCAGCAACATTTAATGCTCTAATGTCAGCAGAATTTGCAACTGAAAACAGCAAACTGCTTACAGGACAGTATTCACCCGATGACTATATCGAGGTAATCAATCCTATATGGGCAAAAAACTTTGAGTAATAAATTAGTAGCAAAAATATGACAACGTAAATGCATCCCTATATGGGTCAAACTCATATAGGGATGTTGATTAATAAGGTGATTTGGAATGAAAAACTATTTTAGCAACAAGTTGGCAATATTCATATTTGCCTTTCCAGCATTGTTTTTGTTTACGGCTTTTGTGATATATCCTATTTTTCCTGAACTTCTAATCAGTTTCCAGAAAAATGACGGCTTCAGGAATATGGGTTATATTGGTTTGGAAAATTATATTGATGTATTAAATGATAAAACCTTCTGGAGAGCAAATTTCAATACTTTACTTATAGTGTTTTTGTCCACATTTGTAGGTTTACCTATATCCCTTGTACTAGCTTTGACGATGGATAGGTTAAGTGATCCCATGAGAAGATTTTTCAAAGCAAGCAGCGTATTTCCGGCCGTACTCTCGGTAACGGTTATAGCTCAAATGTGGATAGCCATTTATGAGCCCATGTGGGGACTTTTAAATAGCATACTCAGGGCAGTTAATTTAGACAAGTTTGCACTGGCATGGCTATCTGACAGTAGAACGGTGGTTTTAGCAATCACTGCTGCTTTCTTGTGGCAATATATAGGATTGAATGCATTGCTATTCTACACAGGTATAAAGGCAATCCCTAAAACATACAATGAAGCAGCATTAATTGATGGAGCTGGTTTTTTTAGAACTAGTATCAAGATCACCATCCCTTTATTACAGGATGTGACGAAATATCTGCTGGTTCTCTCTATCCTGGGAAGTATGTCGCAATTCTCACATGTCAGGATAATGACGGGTGGAGGACCTGGTGACATATCAAGGACTGTAATTTATCAATTGTATTATAAAGCTTTTTCAGCCTCTGATTTTGGTCAGGGTTGTGCAATTGCTATTTTGTTTGTAATTGAATGCTTAATACTTACATTTATCATTAACAAATTTGTCGCACGAGAAAAAATTGAGTTTTAGACAGGATGGTAGTTGGGATATGAAAAAAAGAAAGATTAGAATACTGGTTAATACATTGATGATACTGACAGGGATATCGTTTCTATTTCCTATGTATTGGATGTTGAATATATCATTTAAAACAAAAAGTGAAGTCTATGATAACCCTTTTGGGCTACCTAAGGAATGGGTATTTAATAACTACGCTGATGCATTAGATAAATTTAACTTTTTAAGGTACTTGTCTAATAGTTTAATCTACTCTGTTGGCACCATACTAATAACTGTATTTTTCGGTAGTATGCTGGCATATTGTATAAGCAGAATGGACTGGAAAAACAAGAATTTAGCATTAAGCTATATCTCGATGGGCTTGATTATACCTGCCCAGGTAGTTATCATTCCTTTGTTAATAATGAACCGTGAGTTGGGTTTGAAAGGTACGCGTATGGGGCTGATATTGCCTTATGCAGCTTTTGCTCTATCTTCTTGCGTTCTCATGCTTTATGCTTTTTTTAGAAGTTTGCCAAGGGAGCTTGAAGAAGCTGCCTGTATTGATGGATGCACTATTTATCAAACTTATTTCCGAATAATTTTACCTATAGTAAAACCCGCCATTGCCACGCAATGTGTTTTAATATTCATGAATACGTATAACGAGTTCTTCCTTGCTTTTATTTTGGGAGCTGAGGACAGAATACGTCCATTAACTGTAGGTCTTTTAAATTTCTTTGTAAGCATTGGTGTTTCTCACTGGGGTCAGATTGGTGCTGCAATGATTATTACCAGTTTACCAACCATTATTGTATATATATTAGGAAATGAGCAAATTGAAAATGCGTTAACTGCAGGAGCAATTTTAAAATAGTCAATATTGGCTAAATAGATATATACCTCCATTTGACAAGATAATAGCAGCCTATGCAATCCTAACTTTATCCGTAAATAACACCATATATACCTCAATTCGTAAACGAGTAAAGGTATTATATATTGAATTCTCATAATACTTATTTTATAATAATAATTGTAAAGTATGTACCAAATAGAAATAAATGTACCTGAAACGCTTATCATAATATTTATCCATTCAAATATATGATGTTTTGTCAATAGGAGAGAGATGTACAAACTATTGATTGTCGAAGATGAAAAATGGGAACGAGAAGGCTTACGGGACTTCCTTGACTGGGAAGGCATGGGGATTGAAGTGGTAGGCTGTGCTTGTAATGGTATGGAGGGTGAAAGTATAGCCAAAGCTTCCAGGCCTCAGATTATTATTACAGACATAAGAATGCCAATACTAGATGGGATTCTTATGTCCAAGAGTATTAGATCTTTCCTTCCAAATACAAAAATTATAATGCTAACTGGATACGATGATTTTGAGTATGCAAAACAAACCTTTAGCTTTCACGCATTTGCATACCTATTAAAACCAGTCCAAAAAAAAGAGATTGAAGACGTCATAGTAAGAGCACTAAAGGAGCTTGACGACGAAAAGTGTAAGCAAAATGAGAAGACTACACTTGAAGTCCAATGGCATGATTATATTCAAAAAAACCGTAAGCGACTTCTTATTGATTATCTATCAAATAAAACCAAATCAAAGATTATTTTTACATTCCAACCCCTATCAAAACTAAGAACAATCCAAAGAAAGGTTATCGTAATAATCTCCTTCTGTTTAGACTTAGTGATATCAAATAACAAAGAAGATTTTCAGAAGATCTTCCTGGAAGTAATCCAATCATTTAATCATACACACGAGGGAACGATGATTACTGCTTCATGTGGTGAATTACCCGAAGAAGTGGTTCTATGTATGGATGCTACTACTGGAAGAAAGAATTTGAAAACCATATTATTACAGATGATTCATAAGTTCGAAGGAATAACAGGCATTCAATCCATTGCAGGAATTGGTGAAACTTTTGATGATATTGAATTAGCACCCCATTCGTATACACAGGCTCGTGAGGCTATCAGTTTCAGATTCCTGGCTAATTGCGGAGAAGTTATTTTTTACAGTAGTATTGCAGATGATGTTTGGAAGGACAAGTGCTTATATAGCCAACTGCTAGAAAATTGTGATCTGCTTTCAGGTGAGATCGTTCAACTGGTTCAAAAAGGCGATATCGTTAAATGTACAAGGCATGTGGATGAACTTCTTGAAATGCTTATAGAAAACCGTTCAGAAAGCAAGAACCTACTTAACCGCTTTATGATGAATCTTGTGAATGGCTTGAATATGTTGTTTTCCACTGGTTCAGGGAATGGTGTATATGTAGCTCTCTGGGATCCAGATAAACATGGTATAGATTATACCATGCTTAATTCGATTAGACAAACGAAGAAATATTTATTAGGCTTACTGGGTAGGATTTCTATAAACATTAAAAAAAGTTGCCATGAGGATCATATTGCACGAAGAGTACTATCAATCATTGAAAAAAGATACCCTGAGAAATTGGACCTGAAAAAAATAGCTGATGAAATACATTTTTCACCATACTATATACGGTATGCGTGGGATGGTATGCCATCATAATACTGATTATTATGGAGACTGTGCTCCACAGGACTGGTATATGGCAGCGATGCCATGGGTAACAGGAAGTGCCTGGCTTGGATTGCATGTATGGGAGCACTACTTATACACGAAAGAGTTGGACATTCTGAAAAGGATGTATCCAGTATTGCGTGATATGGCTTTATTTTATGAGGATTTCCTTATCGAGGTTGATGGAAAACTTGTCACATGTCCTTCGGTATCACCTGAAAATCGATACATTCTATCCGATGGATATAATACACCTATTTGTGTAGGCCCTACTATGGACAATCAAATTCTGCGTGAATTCTTTGCCGCACTCATTGAAATACAAACTCTATTAGGTGTGGATCAGGAATTCTCTAAAACACTTGCAGGTATGATTAAAAAGCTCCCTGAGAACAAAATCGGATCAAAAGGGCAGTTGCTTGAATGGGACAAGGAATATCCAGAGCTTACACCAGGAATGGGACATATTTCGCATTTGTTTGCCTGTTATCCAGGATGTGGAATTAACTGGTATAATACACCTGAGTTAATGAAAGCTGTTAAAAAAACTCTAGAACTACGTGTTGAGCATGGTGCAGGTAGCGATGCATGGCCATTGGCGTGGTTTCTCAACGTGAATGCACGGTTAATGGACAGCGACCAGGTAGATATAAATATTCGAAACATGCTTACCAATTCAGCTTCACGCAGCTTTCTTAATGCAAACCGGGTTTTCCAGATTGACGGAAATCTTGGTGTAACTGCTGGTATTGCAGAATGTCTGTTGCAAAGCCATATCGGACTACATTTTCTACCAGCATTACCCTCATCATGGACCAGTGGTAGAGTTTATGGGTTACGAGCACGTGGCGGTCATGAGGTTGATATGGAATGGAAGGATAGTAAGCTTACTGTCGCAGTTATTCGGCCGAAGTTCAATGGAACTGTTGAAGTTGTCGGAGAACGTATGAAGGTCACCTGCGAAGAAATAAATGTCATAGTTGAAAATACAGAAATAGGATTTGAGTTCTTTGCTGAAGGAGGTAAAGTATACAAACTAAAGATAATGGAGTGAATCTAAGAAAATGGTAAGTCCTATTTGACTTTTAATCACATATATGAATTCAAGTGTGACATACAAAATATCAAGTGGAGGTAAAAATAATGAAAAAACAAAGGGTAAATCCTTATCTACCATCGTGGGAATATATCCCGGATGGCGAACCGTATGTATTTGATGGCAGAGTATATGTGTATGGCTCCCACGACCGTTTCAACGGATATGTCTATTGCCTGAATGATTATGTATGCTGGTCAGCGCCAGTTGATAACCTTGCTGATTGGCGGTATGAAGGTGTGATTTACAAAAAGACAGACGATCCACTTAACCGTGATGGCAGTATGTGCCTGTATGCGCCTGATGTTACTGTTGGGCCGGACGGACGTTACTATTTATATTATGTGCTTGATCATTTAAGTATAGTATCGGTTGCGGTCTGCGATACACCAGCTGGTAAGTATGAATTTTATGGGTATGTCCAGTATCCTGATGGAACACGTCTTGGCGAAAGAGATGGAGATCAACCACAGTTTGATCCCGGACTACTCACCGAAGGCGACAGAACATATTTGTATACTGGCTTCTGCTCAAGAGGGGATAAATCGAGAAAAGGTGCTATGGCAACGGTATTAGGACCCGATATGTTTACCATTATTGAAGAACCGGTCTTTATTGCTCCAAGCGAACCTTACAGTGAAGGAAGCGGATATGAAGGACATGAATTTTTCGAAGCGCCATCCATGCGTAAAAGAGGGGATACATACTACTTTGTATATTCATCAATCCTCATGCATGAATTGTGTTATGCCACCAGCAAACACCCTACTAAAGGCTTCGAGTACCGAGGTGTGATTGTCAGTAATAGCGACCTTCATATTGATACTTATAAGCCTGCTGAGAAACCCATGGCTTATGGCGGCAATAATCATGGTAGCATTGTTGAGATTCAAGGTGAATGGTTTGTATTTTACCACAGACACACAAATGGGACCAATTTTAGTAGACAAGCCTGCTTGGAAAAAATTAAATTCCTTTCAGATGGAACAATTCCCCAGGTTGAATTAACCTCATGTGGTTCAATTGAAGAACCTCTAATTGGTAGGGGTGAATATCCAGCATATCTAGCATGTAATTTATTCTGTAAAGAGGAATCAATCTATACAGATTTTACAGCCTCATGGATGAATAATCAGTTTCCTAAGATAACACAGGATGGAAAAGACGGTGATGAGGAAATTGGCTATATACAGAATATGAAAGATATAGCAACAGCAGGATTTAAATATTTTGATTGTAAGGATGTTAAAAAAGTCAAGATTAAGGTTCGTGGCTATTGCAATGGTGCATTTGAAATAAAGACATCATGGAATGGCCCAGCACTAGGAAGAATCCCGGTTGAATTCTCGAACATATGGAAAGAGTATTCAGCAGATATTGCTATTCCCGATGGTATACAAGCATTGTATTTTACTTATACCGGACCAGGCAGTGCCAGCTTAGCATCCTTTACACTTGAATAGATATTAAAATACTTGGATATTCAAATAATTTCAAAAATGATATTGACTCAATGATATTGATTCAAATTTAGTTGCGAAATGAAAGGTAGGGTGTGTCAAATGGCGAAAAGTACAGACTTAACTGCTATACTTCCAAATGGTCAAAGTTTTGAATTTTGGGAAGTTCCTCAGAAATATGACAGAGAAATCCATGTAAACAATCAACATGATCAGGCATCGGACGAAAACGATGGTACTATGGATAGACCATTGAAAACAATCAATGCAGCAGCACAGATTGCAGAACCCGGTACACGTGTTCTGATCCACGGTGGGACATATCGCGAAACTGTTCAACCCGCCAAAGGAGGTTTAAATCCCTCAAAGATGATTACTTATGAGGCTTTTGAGGGTGAAGATGTCATCATCAAGGCTTCTGTTGAGGTTAAGGAATTTAATCCAAGTGTTGGATGGAGACTCACAAGAGGATACCGCGCTAACCCAGCAAAAACAGAAAATATAAAAGTGTGGGAGATAGAGTTGAACCCGGAAGATTTTAAAGGCTACAATCCATTTTGTGCGGTGAATATCCTACATGACAGGTTGTTTATTGAGTATGACAAAACCGATATGACAACCTATTTGAACAGAAGAGGAATGGTATTTGTTGACGGTAACCCAATGAAGCAAGTCCCTCTATACTATATGCTCAGTGAAACAGAAAATGCATTCTGGGTTGAAGCTAATGGGCAAAAGGTACATATTCGATTGACAAATGATGATGACCCGAAGAATCATACAATAGAAGTGACCAATCGGGAGCAGTGTTTTGCACCTAAGATACCATTTCTATCGTATATTAAGGTAAAAGGTCTGACGCTGGCACATGCAGCTACTGGAGCTCCAGTGCCACAGAGAGGCTCATTGTCCTGCTATAGAGGACACCATTGGATTATAGAAGATTGTACCATCGATTGGGCAAATGGAACAGGTATAGACTGCGGTAATGAATGCTGGCATCACACGATGATTGAAGGGCAAATAATTGGCAATACCATCATACGAAGAAATACTATTAAAGATGTCGGAGTATGCGGTATAGCGGGAATGTTTGTAAAAAACATGCTCATTGAAGATAACCTAATAGTTGGAACAGGGTGGCAACGAATGGAGCTTTCCTGGGAAGCTGGCGGAATAAAGGTTCATAATTCGGTGAATTCCCTTATTCGACGTAATATTATTAAAGAATGTTACGGATGCGATGCTCTATGGATGGATGTTGGTAATGAAAACAACCGTGTTACTTCTAATCTGTTTATTGATGGCATCAATTCCCGGGAACATATATTTATTGAGTGTACTCGTGATTCCGAGAACCTGATTGACAATAATATTATTTGGAATGTTGAAGGAAGGTATAATAAAGATGATATAAAGGAAGAACCAGGTTCTTCTGGATGGTATAAAACCACTGAAAGCGATATCAGAAATGGATATGGTATTTACCTGGAAGGTACTGATAGACTTAGAATGGTTAACAATCTTATTGGTAAATGCGACAAAGCAGGTTTTTTTGCTAAAGTAGTAGCATTTCGCTTAATGATTAAGCGTGGAGGAACATCGCGAGAGAATAAATTCTTTAATAATTTATTTTATCAGTGTGGAGAAGCTGCTATTATACTTCCTAACCAGCATAATGAGTTGGATGGAAATGCGTATTCACAAATGCCCGGAGGTTATCTGAGGGTGATGTATCCAGAGCCAGAAATGTGCTTGGACTTGCAAACATGGCAGGAATTTTGCGATTTTGATAAAACAGGATGTGAGTGTGATTTGGAAATCGAGATCAACAGCGAGGATTTAACCATGGATGTAACTATTCGTGGCGAGCTTCCCAGTGTGAATTCAGATGAAAAGGTTTGCAACGATTACTTTGGGACGAAGGTAGATGGTACTAGAGTGGCGGGACCCTTTAGTGGGATAAAAAGTGGAAAAGCTCGTTTTAATATCGATCCGAGAAAATTGTCTTCTTAAATACTAATGATTATCTAAAACAAGAGGCTTGTCAGAAATCATACTGACAAGCCTATTATTATTATGCTAAGTTATTTAGATGTAATCCCACTGGCATTATATGTAGAATACCTACTTTTGTGTACGAAGCATACGTACTTGAGCCAGTATAGATCCAACCCTAGTTAGCTGCAGCTTTTGCTTCCTTTTTAGCAGCTAATTCGATAGAGAATACCTCTTTATCGTGTTTAATTAGATCTTGGAATCCGAGACCATTCAACTGACTGGTCATTTGATCCCACATAGAATCAAACTCAGCTTGATTCTTAGCAAAGATCATTCTCCAAGTAAAGTCTTCTAAAAGATCTTCACATTGGTTACGAACAACAGATATATCTGGTGGATCACTTGGGAGAGTGATACTAACGTTCGGGCTAACTGATAGAACATTGTTCTTCTTCATATAGTCAACTGGCTCAGGTGCACCAAATTTTTCAGCCCAATCTCTCTTCATATCAGTCATTATAGATTCTTTATAGGTACTCCAATACTGTGTGTTGTAAGGTTCGCCTGTTTTTGGATTGGTACTGATGGAAGCTACAATCCACTGATTGAATTTATTGAATCCATCATTGTATCCGCCACCGCCCCATTCTTCTGGAACAGGTAGGTTATCCATCAAAGCATTAGAATTTTTTACGTAGTATCTTCCGTCATCACCAATTTCATAGTTAAACCCTTCAATACCACAATGTTGATACATTAAGGATTCTGGACTTGCATACCAATCTAAGAATTCCATAATTCTTTGGTATTTCTCGTCATCAACACTTGAACCAACACCAAGTATACGTCCGCTTCCATAATAGCTATCAGAGTCTGCATAATAGATTTGATCTTTTACAGGAACAAAAATAAACGCATTCCCGTTTTGTAGTCTTTCTTGTGAATTCCAGAAACCTACTTGCCAGCTGTACCACATTAGATAAACTTGTCCATTTGACATTTTAGCAACTGCTGAATCCCAATTCTGTGTTCCAGAGTCTGGATCTACAAGACCTTTGAGATATGCTTTATTTAGGAAATTTGTAATTTTGTAATATGAAGCGTTCTTGTCGAGAATATCTGTAAAGGTGTCATCGGGTTTTACAATAACCGACTGCTTAATCTTCTCGCCATACCAGGTTGTTAGCTGTACAACATTGGCAATACCCATCATGCCATCGCCACCGTCCCAATCAGGCCATAGAGAGAAAGGATAGGCTGGATCTCCAGCTTCATTTGTAGGATGTGCTTCTTTCATGGCTGCAAGAACATCTAAGAGGTCATCTAGATTTTCCATTTCGGGATATCCAAGTTCAGAGTATAGATCCCAGCGTAGCATAGGGCTTGAATAAATAACATCTTGAGAATAAGATGTAGGTGAGGTATTGGTCATCTCAACAGGGATACCATAGGTTTTACCTGCCTCATTACCCTCTAAGCTTTCGTTAAATACATCTATCTGTGCTTTATACTCCATCAGGTTAGGGCAATTTTTAATTTCATTTGTAATCTCCCTAACTAGACCTGTTTTGACACAATCAGCAAAGTCTGAGCGTTCAAGAAGCACAAGGTCTCCTAGATTACCTGCACTTGCACGTGTTTGATAGATCGCGTCACCAGCAACTTGAGGTGCGATGACATTTAATTCAATGTTTACTCCATCCTTGAAGACTTTGGCAAACCAGCCACTTTGTAGGCCTTGGTAGTTAGCCGCTACATTGAACATTTCAATTGTTATTGTTTTGTCAGAAGATGTGCTAGGTGTATCAGGTTGTCCAGATGATGAGCTCGGCTTAGTAGTAGGCTCATTGGTTGTGCCAGTACCAGAAGGTGTAGTACATCCAATTAAAATTGTTGCAATCAATACTACTACTAATAGTGTCGAAAGTAGTTTTCTTAGCTTCATAGTAATTTGCCTCCTTTAGAATTTATTCTTAACCAAAAAGGAATTTGGTTCATTTTTACCCCTTGACCGCGCCTATCATAATTCCCTTAATAAAAAACCTCTGGAAAAAAGGATATACGAGGAAGATAGGGGCTACAACTACAACTGTTACTGTCATACGAATTGATGTAGCTGTTTGAGCTGTAGCAAGACTTGCTGCTAAGTCTGCTGCTGAAGAGGTACTATTAATTAGAGCCTTTAGCGAACTAGCCTGATTGATATATTGGTATAGAATGAACTGTAGTGTATAGAGTTTATTGTCAGTTACAAGTAATAATGTATCTTGGAACGAATTCCACTGGTTTACTGCAGCAAATATAGCAACTGTTGCTAATATGGGTTGAATAATGGGGAGTATGATTTTAAAAAAGAGCAGCAGTGTTCCTGCACCGTCTATTTCTGCTGCTTGCTGCAATTCTGATGGAATGGATTCTACAAATGTTTTACATAGAACAATGTAAAAAGGTACAACTATTGTAGGGAATATATAACCCCAGAAATTATTGGTCAAATTCAGGTTACGCATTGTAATAAACCAAGGAATAATACCAGCATTAAAATACATGGTTGCAACTACAAAACGGTACCATAACTTACGTTTCCATAATGTATTTTGAGTAAACATAAATCCTAGAAAAGCAGAAGCAACTACAGTAAGGAGTGTTCCTAATGCAGTTCTTGCAACAGAAATCTTCAAGGCATCAAGTAAACCCGGGATTTTTATTACATCAGTATAATTTTTTAAATGGAAACCTTTAATCCATATTAATACTTTTCCTCTTTCACTTAAATCATTGGCACTAAGTGAATTAATAAAGATATAGTAAAACGGATAAATACATACAAATGCGAAGAATGTATAAACAATATATGAGATAATAGCTATAATTTTATCTTCCAGGCTTAATTTCTTTTTTTTCTTTTTCATTAGTTCTCGCTTCGTTGCATAATTCTTTATCACGAATAGACCCCTCCTGACTTTCTATATGTTTATGTAAATACATATTTAAAGATCATTGCAAAATATATTGTGGTTATGTATAAAAACTGGTCGCCATAGAAATTTGTAGTAAACATTCATTAAGGCTGCATGGTAAAACCTTGAGTATACAATGCTGTTGGAAGGAAAGTTAATTAATAAATTCTTATATTAATAAGTAGGCTAAATAAAGCCTTCACCTCTTACTAATTTTGAAAGACTATTGGTAGCAACTAGAAGTACAACGCTGACGAGACTTTTTAGAATACTGATTGCAACTGAAAGAGAATAGCCACCGCCACCCATTGCCAGGTTATATACATACAAATCTAAAACCTGAATGTATTCTTTATTGAATGCATTTTGGAAAACATAAAACTGCTCCATTCCATTCGAAAGAAAGTTTGCAAGGTTTAGCATAAGTAATACAAAATATGTAGGTAATAAACTTGGAAGAGTAATATGCCATATAATCTGTATTTTTGATGCACCGTCTATCCTGGCAGCTTCATTCATCTCTTCATCAATACCGCTTATAGCAGCAATATACATTATAGCTGCCCAACCAGCATTCTTCCATGTGAGCCATACCCACATCTTAAACCAGATGTGCTCAGAAGACTGCAAAAACATCCTAGGCGTATCAGCAAGCCCCAAACCCATTAATACAGAGTTAACTGCTCCAGTGCTTGATAACACGCTATAGGCTATGGAATAGACGAGAACCCAGCTAATAAAATTTGGAAGAGTGGTAACTGTTTGGACAAATTTCCTGTATCGTTTGCTTGTGATTTCGTTAAGAAATATGGCAAATGCCATAGGGAACCAGGAAAAAAGAGTGCTGAGTCCACTAATTGCAAATGTATTTCTAAGAACATTAAGAAGTTGTGTAACTTTGGTAGGAGTGTCGACCATTGATTTAAACCATTTAATCCCTACAAATTTATCCATAGTCAATGGGAATGGAGGTTTATAATCAAAAAATGCATAAACCCAGCCATAAAGAGGGTAATAAGAAAAAATGGCTACTATAATTAAGAAAGGTAAAATATACAGAAATTCACGATAAGATCTCAATTTCTTTTTGTTTTTTAAAAAGTTCATAAGCCGTGCCTCACTTTACATTGTTCTATTAATAAGGTGAGGAGCATTCATAAACGAAGATGTCGGTATACTCTTGGAAAATAATGAATATTCCACATCCTGAGCTATTAGGTAAAACCTTTTACTATATAACGAAATTATACATTAACTAATTATGGATTGTCAATTAAAATTTTAAATTAATTGTGCATAATGCACCTAAGATTATGTAATATGCAAATTAATTTGTAGGTTATGTAGAGTAACAAGCTGTAGATTCCTGTATAAAAACGTTTTTATAAAATATTATATTCTTTTGTTGATTAACAATTAATAATATAGTGTCATATTTTTTTTACAGAGTCTCGAATCACTAACCGACATGGTACTTTAATGACGTTGTTAGTACTACATTCCCAACAATCATCCTCCATCATATTCATTATCATTTTTGCAGATTCAGCGCCAATTTCTTTTAATTGAATTTCGTTGGTGGTCAAAGCAGGTCTAATATATTCTGAAATCTCCTTATTGTCATAGCCCACCAGTGAAATATCATTTCCTACTTCTATTCCGTGCTCATAGAAATAATTATAAACGCCTGCAGCCATTAAATCATTCAAGCAAAGAATTGCTGTTATATCTTCTTTTATCAGATTCCCAGCTTCTCTGAACCCCGATTCACTCATCCAGTCCCCATACCTTATAAGGTCAGGATTAAATAAAATCTGCTCTTCAAATAATGCTTTTTGATAACCCATAAGTCGCTTCATGGTATGCAAATTATCAGGTGTTCCTGCCATTACACCTATTTTTCGATGTCCCATTGATATCAGGTATTTTGTTGCATCATATCCACCTTTTTCATCGTCAATTACAATTGAACTAAACCTTGGTGACTTAGAAATACCATATGCTACAGCAGCAGGTATTTTGAAATCATCGGGAAAACAATTTATTACCCTACAGTGCCCTGCCACATAGATAATACCATCAACCTTAATAGATACTAATTCTTTGATTGATGGTTGTAATACAGATTGTAGTTTTTGTTCATCGTTATACCATGTATCCTGCCATTTAGAATAAAGACGTAGGTTTATAAGGATTGTCCGGTAATTTTGATTTTCACAATAGGCCATAATGGCGCCTACAATAGGTGCAGTACTGAAGAGATCTAAATCTTCAACAATGATTCCAATGATACGGGTCTTCTGTTTTCGCATACCCTGGGCGAAATAATTGGGTTTATAACCAGTACGCTCAATAACTTCAAGAACCCTCAGTTTTGTAGCCTCACTGACATTTGACTTACCATTAATTATATTAGATACAGTACTAATTGATACGCCACACATTTGAGCTATTTGCTTTAGAGTAATCAATTTTATTCATATCCTTTCAGGTATGGTGAAACGTTTTATTAGTATTATAACTGAAAAGTCATATTTTTTACAAGCAAAAAATAAAAAAATATACCATTATTTAAATAAGCACCAAAATAATGAGAAAATAAGTAATAATTTCGCATATTTATCTGTTCAAAAATTACGAATTGAGTTAGAATATAATTAATGGGACAATCCTATGCAGAGAAATAAAACGTTTTACTAATAACATAAAGGGTGCTCAGGATAAATTTATTTGTAATAAATCAGGTATATATTAAGAAAGGGGTAATGAAAATGATTAGAGTTGTAAAAATTGAAAATGGTATGGTTCGCGGATTACCTGCAGCTGATCCTCGCATAACAAGTTTCAAGGGGATACCATTTGCAGCCCCACCAGTAGGTGAAAACCGTTGGAGAGCTCCACAGCCAGTTGAAGATTGGGAGGGGGTATTTGACGCTTTAGAATTTGCACCCATATCAATGCAAGCAAAAACAGTAATTGATGTGAACAACATCTATACCAGGGAATGGTCAGTTGATCCGGAGATTCCAATGGATGAGGATTGTCTGTATTTAAATGTATGGACTCCGGCAAAAAGTGCAGATGAAAAATTGCCAGTGTATGTATGGTATTTTGGAGGAGGACTTCAGGTTGGACATACAGCTGAAATGGAGTTTGATGGAGAGCGTATTGCTCGCAGGGGCATAGTGGTGGTAACGATTAATTATCGATTGAATACATTTGGTTTTTTGTGCCACCCCGAAATAACTGCTGAGTCACCCGAAGCACCAGCAAATTTTGGTCATCTTGACCAGCAAGCAGGTACACGTTGGGTAAAACGCAATATTGCAGCTTTCGGCGGTGATCCCGATAATATTACAATTGGTGGGCAGTCTGCGGGTGCTGGAAGTGTAATGGCCCAGCTCACTTCACCTCAGAACGAAGGTCTTTTCCAACGGGCAATAATTCAAAGTGGTGCTATAGCTCCTCTATATCCGGGTAACCGAGTACCAATGAGGGGTATAAGCTTGAAACAAGCAGAACAGGACGGTATAGAGTTTTTTAAGTTTCTTGGGGTTTCATCTTTAGAAGAAGCTCGTCAGTTGGATGCCGAATACATACGTGATAAAACAGTGGAGTATAACAGTTTCTGGTGCACAGTCATTGATGATCTTTTTTGCGTTGGAAATGCCTTTAAACTGATTTTAGAAAACAAACGTTGGATGGTTCCAGTGCTTTTAGGTCACACTTCATCTGAGTTTTTCAGTATTCCTCAGGTAGAAACCATAGATGAGTTTAAAAATATGGCCTCTGAATTGTTTGGAGAAGATGCCGATGAGTATCTTGAACTTTGTAAAATACAGTCAGGGGATATAGATGACATCATAAAAAGGGCTTCGGTCAACACAATTGAATATGCAATTCGTATCATAGCAAAGGCTAATTCTGATACCGGTGCAAATATACCCCTTTATTATTACAATTTTGATGCAGAGATCCCGGGGTGGGACAACCCTGGAACATTCCACTCTGTAGATCTGTGGTTCTTTTTTGAGACTCTGGCTAAATGCTGGAGACCTTTTGTTGGAAAACACTATGATCTGGCACGACAGATGTGCAACTATTGGGCAAACTTTATCCGGTCAGGTGATCCTAATGGGAAGGACTCCACAGGAGAAGAAATGCCGTATTGGGAACCTTATACAGCCGATGCCCCCTATGGAATGCTCTTTGGAGATAAAGCTGAGTTTAATAGGGAGCAGCCAAGTGAGTTGATGAGTTTTCTTGTTAATCAATACTTTAAAAGATCGTAATATCATAATGTTAAAAAGAATAGCTCTCTCATAGCTACAGGAACACTGAAACATCGATATTATTATATGACAGATTAAATGGAGCAGAAGATAGTTAAGTGTCATATTAGTAAAAACTTCGGTTGTTTTCAGTGTTACCTGTCAAATTAAAACAATAAACAAGGTGAAATTATATAGTAGATTTATTTATACTCCGTACGATGTTAATGCCAAGTTGATATTTATATACTGACTTATGTTGCGTATTAAACTTAAACCGGTAAAGGGTATCCTTATAATAAAACTCAAACTTATTATTGTTTTGGATATTCATGCCGGTTATTTCACTTAGTGGGAAAATATAGTGTTCTCCTTTTTCTGGAATGAATTCAAACCTATCGAAATATAAAACTACATCTCCAAGCCAAGTATACTGTCTTAGCCTGCCTCGTCGTTTACCTGTAAATAACTTGGCCTTGGTATCGTCAAATAAAGGCATATGACATAATTTGTATTCATCCTTTGAGAATAATTCATGCAAATATGAGTTTTGCCATTCACTCCATAGTTGTGGATTGTCGAAATATTTCTCATCTTGGGTTGTAAAATACCCATACTCATTATATTGCACGGTATATTCACACTTAGTGCATGAAAAAGTGTCTCCATGGCTGTGGAGAGTGCAAAGTGATTTGCATTTAGGACATACTACGAGAAATAGATCAAGATATTCGGCTAGGTTCTTACCTTTAAAGCGTACCATGTTTTCTTTCTGCCATTCATATTCATTCATATAAATGCCATCAGATATTTTTTTATTTATTTCATCAATAGTCATATTTCTAATATCTTCTGCCTCAAAAAGGACACTATATTTTACATTGATGATTCCCTTTCTTGAACTTCTAGCCCACCTTGGTCTTGTAAGACCTGCACCTTCTATAATGGTATTTACCACAGGTATTTTTAGAGATTTTATCAGTTTAGATGTGGCATAAATAACAGAAATATTTTTTAAATCCCAATTGCGTGCACCTTCAGGATATAATCCGATGACACCGTTATTTTTCTTAACATATAAAATAGCCCTTATGGTTCCAGAATCTGCAATTTGCTTTGATTTAGGTATGCCACCTACAAGTTTTAAAACCTGTCTCAGATAAAAATTTCGAAAGAAGTTATCGGAAATAACGAAGAAAATTGGTTCTGATATCCCAATAGACATTAAAAAAGGATCCCATGCACCAATATGGTTACCAATAACTAAATATGGTGGTTTTATATGTTTTATGCTTTCGTTATATATTTGAACATTAAATCTTTTTTCTAAGTATAGACCAAATGTTAGCTTTAGCAATTTATTAAACCATTTACTATAACGATAATGTCTTTGCTTCATATTTTCACCTAATATTTACATATTTTTTGCAAAAAAGCTTGAAAAACGAAAAATTTTGCCCGAAAGTATATTTTATTTTACCAAAAGGGTATAACTATGTCCATGATATCAGCTTAATAATATTTATATTATATTATATTATGACGAATGATAAAAAATAATAACAGATATTATCTAATCATTTATATTTCAAAACTATACCTAGTTTTATCTTGCATTTCGTTATATGGAAATCTTATCTAAAGAATCTATTGTTTTTGTTAGTTTACAATTATATAATCTATATGCTACTAAGATAGCATATAATAAATACGCTTAAGGAAAAAGGAGGCAACATAAATGGGTTTATTTGACATGCCGCTTGATAAACTAAGACAATATGAGGGAATTAATCCAAAACCAAAGGATTTCGATGAGTACTGGAGTAGAAGTTTAAATGAAATGAACAGTATTGATCCAAATATCGAACTCATACCTGCAGATTTTGATAGTCCTGTTGCAAAATGTTATGATTTGTATTTCACAGGAGTGAAAGGTGCAAGGATTTACGCTAAACTTTTAAAACCAGTTAATATTGAAGCACCAGGACCTGCCATTATAAATTTCCATGGATATTCAGGTAGTAGTGGTGATTGGCAACATTACCTTGGATATGCTGCATCGGGTTTTACTGTTGCAGCATTAGATTGCCGTGGACAGGGAGGTTTATCAGAAGATAAGGGTGGTGTTTTAGGTAATACACTTCAAGGGCATATCATACGTGGTCTTGATGATCCTAACCCTGACAACTTATTGTTTAGAGACATCTTTCTTGATACTGCCATGTTAGCTAGAATTATAATGGACATGCCATTTGTAGACAGAAATCGAGTAGGTGCTACTGGAGGGTCTCAAGGTGGTGGCTTAACCATTGCTTGCGCATCGCTAGTACCAGAAATTAAAAGACTTGCTCCTGTATTTCCATTTCTAAGTGACTATAAAAGGGTATGGGAAATGGACCTTGCAAAAGATGCATATGTGGAACTTCAACAGTATTTTAGAAGGTTTGACCCACGACATTTACGTAAAGAAGAGACTTTTACGAAATTGGGATATATTGACATACAACATCTTGCAGATAGAATTAAAGGTGAAGTGCTTATGGCTACAGGTCTAATGGACACTATTTGTCCACCATCAACCCAATTTGCCGTATATAACAAAATAAAATCAAAAAAAGAAATGGTATTATATCCTGATTTTGGACATGAAAGCTTGCCAGGCTTTGAGGATTTGAAATATCAATTTATGCTTGGATTATAATATTACATACATGTATGATATTATAAACACAGGATTAATAGTATTCTAATGAAACTCTAATTATTTATAAAGAGTGTACTAATCATTGAGTTGTACAATATCCAATGTAAGATATTTTAATAATTTGGAGGTGCGGTCCATGATTACATTGGAACAGGTAGATCAACTAAGAAAAAGAACGAATTGCAGTTATGAAGAAGCAAAAGAATTGCTTGAAAAGCACGACGGAAACGTACTTGAGGCAATAGTTGACTTTGAAAGAAGTAAGAATACAAAATATAATTATAATTCTTCTTCATACAATCGCAAAGAAAAACAAAAAGATTTTTGGTTAAGCGTTAAACAGTTAATTCAAAAGGGCTTTGAAAATCGTGTGGTTATTGAGAATGAAAATGGGGTGCTAGTTAATATTCCAGTAAATATTATGATTCTTATAGTTATCTTTGTTGCGTATATTGCTATTCCTTTATTTATTATTTTGTTGTTCTTAGGATACAAGATTAGCATAAGAAAGCCCCAGGGCGATGGCGTGGATATTTCATCAATGATGAATGACATAAAGCATAAATTCACAAGTCAAAATCACGCACCACAAAAAGAAGATATGGCTGCACCTAATAATCAGGAGCAAAACAATGATTATAATGAACTTACCATTGAATAACTTTTTAATCTAACTTACCAACTATTTTAGGGGGAAAATATGGCTGAGAAAATACTTATTGTTGAGGACGATAGCAGAATAGCAAGGTTTATTGAACTCGAGCTCAAACATGAAGGATATGAAGTGGATATTGCGTACGATGGACGCAGCGGGCTTGACAAAGCAACAAGTGGTGATGTAGATCTTGTCATTTTGGATTTAATGCTTCCTCTTCTCAGTGGTATTGAAGTGTTGCGCCGCATCAGAAAAACATCGGATTTGCCTGTAATAATGCTTACTGCGAAGGACGATGTGTCTGATAAGGTTGTTGGCCTTGATAGCGGCGCAGATGACTATGTAACGAAACCATTTGCTATTGAAGAGCTTTTAGCTAGGATACGTGTTGCTCTTAAACGAAACCATAATGGCACAAAAAAAGAAAATGAAGCTCTCAAGGCTGGCAAGCTGGTTTTAGATAAAGCAAGTCACATGGTAACATTTGAAGACGAAGAAATACAACTTTCAAAAAAAGAGTATGATTTACTGGAATGTTTAATGGAAAATAGGGGAATTGTCCTTACCCGTGAGAAGCTACTAGAAAATGTATGGGGCTATGATTATTATGGTGATACAAACATTACCGATGTATACATCAGGTATTTAAGAGCTAAAATAGACCAGAAATACAACATTACATACATAAAGACTGTGCGTGGAGTGGGGTATATTTTTGAATACCGAGAATAAGTCAACAAAAACAAAGCCAAATAAAAAATCAGCGTTTTTCTTTATTAAGCCGACAAGAAACTCGAAGAACAAACATAATAAGTCTAATAAACAGGCTCGTGTGAATTCGAAGTTTAAATCTGAGCAGAATGATTTTAGTTCTTCTTCCCAAGAACGAAAAAATAACCGCTCCCATAATACGACTTATAGTAATAAAGGCTTGTTTAAAAGGATGTCAAGACGAGTAGGTTCTTCCATGAGTTTACGCTTATCAGTTTCCTATACTCAGATGCTGCTTGATGCTATTTTATCATGTCTTCTTCTCATTATTGTTGTATACATAGCATATAACGCTATTTTTATATCAGTAGAAACAAAAAACATTGTAGTTGAGCTTACACAGTCTAGTAAAATATCAGAAACTATTTATGATTTAGTTGTTCAAAGAGATTTAGAGTTATCAATTATGGATGAGTCGGGGCTTATTATAGTCAATACATTTTCTGACTATAATAAGCCTCGCTATAATATTCCCATATGGTTTTACAAACAGGGCAATTCTATATATTTAATGATCGAATCAAATTTGTATAGGTCGGAAGGGAATTTCAAGTTAAACATATTCAGAGATATTACTAAAACGCTTTTTGAAATGCTGATACTTTTCGGGTTTACATTTATTGTACTCATTATTGTTACTCTAGGAGTCTTTTTCAAGGGCTATTCTTTAACAAAAAAAGCATTGAGTCCTATTGCTGAAATGACCAAAATAACTAAGGGAATAAAGGCGCAAAACCTTAATCTAAGGCTCAATGTTACCAATACAAAATATGAACTACAGGAGCTTGTTATAACATTTAATGAGATGATGGATAGGATTGAAAATGCATATAACAAGCAAAATCAGTTTGTTTCTGATGCATCTCATGAGCTCAGGACACCGATTTCTGTAATACAAGGTTATGCTAGAATGCTAGAGAGATGGGGGAAAGACGATCCTGAAGTCTTAAACGAATCAATTGAAGCAATAGGCAATGAGGCTGACAATATGAAGGAGCTTGTAGAAAAGCTGCTATTCATTGCAAGAAATGATAAGGATACATTGATTCTTACTAAAGATAATTTCTCCTTAAGCGAAATGATGGATGAGTTAGTAAGAGAAACTCAAATGGTCGATGGCTTACATGAAATTGAGCATTCTATTGAGGAAGGTATTGAAATCTTTGGGGACAGAAATCGTATTAAGCAAGCCATGAGAATACTTGTTGATAATGCTCAAAAATACACCGAACCAGGAAAAACCATAGAAATAAGCTTAAAGAAGGAAGATGACTGGGCAATATTATCTGTAAAGGATTCGGGTTGTGGTATTGATTCAGTTGCCATTAATAGTATATTTGACAGGTTCTATCGTGCTGACCAATCGAGAGACAGAAACAAGGGAGGACACGGTCTTGGACTTTCTATTGCCAGAATAATTGTTCTTCGCCATGGTGGGAAAATTAATGTAAAAAGCAAAATGGGTGAAGGGAGTATTTTTTCAATATTATTGAGTATCGATCAAGTTAAAAACTAGTCCGGTATTTTTCAATGCAAATTACATTTCGTCAAATAGGCATTATTGTAAAGGCTACATCGCAATAAGCCTTTTTTATTTTATTCTGCAGAAAATGTATGAATTCAATTATTTCCTGACAAAAAAATCAAAATAAGCAGTTGATGTAGTTAATTTCGCCATTCATGCAAAATGATTGATATAAATTAGCTATTTTTATACGATCCTATTAGTTTATTGATGGCTGGTGTTTAGAGTGAAAGTAAAAGCATCGAATAAAGAGTCATTTTATGTTGATAGTTATGATAAGTACAACTACTCTCTATTTGAGTGGATACTCTATTGTGCAATAGGGGTTTTAGTAATGGCTTTTATAGGCTGGATATTTTATCGCAATGTAGCTATTTCAACAATTTGCTCTTTATTAGGCCTATTATATCCGAAGATTAAGAGAAAAAAACTTATTGAAAAACGACGCAATGTTCTAAGACTTCAATTTAAAGATTTATTATATTACCTTGGTGCAGCGTTAACTGCTGGAATGTCTGTGGAAAAAGCATTTTTCCATGTATATGGAACACTACAAAATCTTTATCCAGATAAAAGGTCTGACATTGTAATTGAAACCTATATCATTTTAAAAAGGCTTCAAATGAATGAAAATATTGAGTCCATTCTTAAAGATTTTGCCACGCGTTCAGGGATTGAAGAGATACATCATTTCGCAGATGTATTCTCGGTTTGTAAAAGGTCAGGGGGTAATCTTGTTGAGATCATTAGTACTACATCAAGAATGATCGGTGAAAGGATAGAAATAAAACAGGAAATAGAAACATCACTTACCTCAAAAAAACAAGAGCAACGTATTTTGTCAATATCATCTATTGCAATGGTTGCATTTATATCAGCCATGAGTGGTGACTTTATTGAGCCAATGTTTGTGACTGCTTCTGGAAGGGTTGTTATGACTGTGGCATTAGTGATGTTGATATGCGGGATACTTTTATCAAATAAAATTATGAATATTAAGTTCTAACTAGGGAGGTTGCTTTGAACACTACATATTTTATATTCATGGTTGTATTTATATTGTTATACATTATCTTGAACCAAAGTGTAAAATTCAGGTATTCAAATGAGTTGGAATTAGTAGACATAAAAGAATACAACAATAAAATCATGCTGCCTGTTGGAATGTGGCTCTATGATGAGCTCAACATCCCGTCAACAGGTTCATATTATGTTTTCCTGTACCAACGTATTGTAATGGTATATGGAACGCGTAATGCAAGTTTTTTCTTAAAAATACATTGGGCTGAAAAATTTCTATATTTCTTTCTAGGAATTGTTGTTGCTTCATTTATAGGGGCTGTTTCAAATTCAGACATTTCATTTACAGTCGTAATACTTATTTTAGGAATTGCATTGTTTTTTCTAGCTGATAAGAATCTTGATGATAGAGCAAAAAAGCGTAAACTTCAGTTTATGCTTGAATTTCCCGGGTTTTTGAGTAAACTTACTCTACTTATGAATGCAGGAATGCATCTGCGGCACGCATTGATAAGAATTTATAATGATTCTTTAAAAAATACGCCGCTATATGAAGAAATAGGCGTAGTGCTTGAAGACTTTGATGCTGGTATTAGTGAAAGTCAAGCATGGCAAGAATTTTCTGAAAGATGTAAGGTCAAGGAAATAACATCTTTTGCAAACATGATAGTCCAAAATTCAAAGATTGGTGGAAATAAACTGGTAAATGAGTTAAAAATAATGTCCCACGAAACATGGGAAATGAGAAAACATGCAGTAAAACAAATGGGTGAAACTGCATCCACAAAATTAATACTACCTATGATGCTAATGTTCGTAGCTATTTTACTTATTGCTGTTGCTCCAGCAATAATGCAATTTTCATTTATATACTAACATAAGTCTACAATGGATGGTGTCAAAGAAATTCAAAACAAGTAATACTAAAACAAGAATTCAGATTACAAAGGGGTATTAATCAGTAAATTCTTAGGAGGTTGTGTATGAAAATGTTTATTAGGAAACTAATATTAAATCAAGAAGGTATCAATACAGTTGAAATTGTTATATTGGTAGCCATTGCAATAGGTTTAGCGTTAATTTTTCGAGCTCAGATTTCAAACTTCTTGAACAGTATATTCGCTGACACCTTTGATACTTCACGCTTTGCCCTGCCAACTGTAACGCCTGTACCGTAGATGAAAAGTAGTAGATGTATTATATGCCTCATTTATAGTAAATGTAGTGCAGGTTATGAATGCGGTGGGTGCATGAAATATGGCGGAAGCAGCGGATGGAACTTAAGTAGTGGAAGTAGCAAAGAAAGCGCAAGTGGAAATATTTTAGAGACTGCAAGTAGTGGAAGTAACAGAGGGCGTATAGTAAGTGTAAGTAAAAGAAGTAACA
>JAAYPS010000064.1 GCA_012519655.1 Clostridiaceae bacterium
ATTACCTATTTACGTATCCCATTATGAAGTATCCTTTTGAACAAAATATGAACAAATTGTAAAAATCCTCAACACAGAACACAGAGGGACGGTTCTTTTGTGTTATTCTGCACAGAGGGACGGTTCTTTTGTGTTAATTCTTTTGCGCTAGTTCCGCTTGTAGCTTTGTTAATTTAGGACATTGCATTGATTTTAGTGCTTGTGTCTGGAAAAGCTAAATCAAAAGTAAACCGCCTAAGTCTTACTCGCGGATATCACTCGTTTTACGCCACATCTTCCATATGTTGTAAATTACAACACAAAAGAACCGTCCCTCTGTGTTCTCTCTGTGTTCTCTGTGTTGTGGTGTTAGAGTATGCTGAAACCTGAATCCACGTAAATAATCTGTCCAGTTATTCCGGTTGTATAATCACTTAATAAGCAGACAGCACTTTTGCCTATTTCCTCTATAGTTACATTTCGCTTCAACGGTGCTTTTTCTTGTACAATAGCTAAAGAATCGCTAAACCTTTTGACTCCCATCGCTGACACGGTTTTTACAGGACCTGCAGATATTGCATTTACCCGGATATTCATAAAACCCAAATCATTTGCAAGGTATCTTACAGAAGACTCTAATGCTGCCTTAGCAACACCCATTATATTATATCCTGGTATTACTTTGTTTGAGCCCTGGTACGTCAATGTAATGATACTTCCACCATCTTGCATTATCTCTTTCGCATAACGTGAAACAGCTATCAATGAATAGGCGCTAACGTCCAAGGCATGCTTGAAACCCTCTCTGCTTGTATCAACAAAAGGGTTGTGTAAATCATCTGTATTGGCATGAGCAATAGCATGTACCAGCCCATGAATTTTTCCGTAATCCTTTTTAATACTATCAAAAAGCTCACATATCTGATCGTCAAAAGCTACATCACATTTATATAGCTTTGCTTTGCGTGAATAGTTATCTCCAATGAGCTTTTCAATAGCTTCTTTTTCTCTCTCTCCACGATATGTCAAAATTAGATTAGCATTATGTTCAAGACATTCCCGAGCAATTCCCCACGCTATACTCCATTTGTTGCGTATACCCATAACTACTATATTATTATTTGTTAACATTAGTATTAACAGCTCCTTAATGCTTTTTTTATTTTTATTGACTGTTACTATATTAACCAAACTGTTCCCATAAAAACAAGGCTTATATGATTAATTCATAATTTATAAAATTTAGCGTTTTGTAATATCACAAAATGGCAACAAAACCGACAGCAAGCAAAGGTAAAAACATTGAAAAATAAGTTACCTTCAACTTATTAATTGACAGAAAAAACAGCCATATTAAAAAATATAGCTGTCCCTAATCTAACTTTCATATAAACCACTGAACAAACCTCTCATGGTTCGGTTTACCAGTTACATCAACATATTATAGCTTTCACATAAACCGCTTTGCAAATCTCTCAATACGGCTAATTGCTTCAATAAGGTTTTCCATAGAATTAGCATATGTTGCCCTGACAAAACCCTCACCACATTCACCAAAGGCTCCGCCCGGGATGACTAATACTTTTTCTTCTTTCAATAATTCTTCACAAAACTGATCCGACGTTAGACCTGTTTTCCTAATATCCGGGAAAACATAGAAAGCTCCACGTGGTTCAAAACAATCAAAACCGATTTCTCTAAAGCCATCTACTACTACTCTTCTTCTTTGGTTATACTCAGTAACCATTTCCTTTACTTCATCATCTGAATTTTTCAGAGCTTCAATGGCAGCGTATTGTGCTGTTGTTGGCGCGCACATGATGGCGTATTGGTGAATCTTTTTCATCTGTTCTATAATATGTTCATTGCCACAAGCATAACCAATTCTCCAACCAGTCATGGCATAGGCCTTAGATAAACCATTAACTACAATGGTTCTATCCTTCATCTCCTCAAAGTTTGCAATGGATACATGATTTTTCCCAGAATACGTCAGTTCAGCATAAAGCTCATCTGATATTACCATGATATCCTTATCTTTTAGAA
Organism: Clostridiaceae bacterium; assembly: GCA_012519655.1. GTDB lineage: Bacteria > Bacillota > Clostridia > DSM-8532 > DSM-8532 > Thermoclostridium. Next base: position 2,026 of record JAAYPS010000064.1, read on the forward strand.
AATCTACGATTTCCACATAATCTTCATACTCCATAATGGCTCCGGTAGGGTTGTTTGGATAACCTAAAATAAGGATTTTAGTTTTTTCTGTAACTACCTTTTCCAGCTCCTCACGTTTTAAACGGAACTCATTTTCTGCCTTTAAATTTATTGGCACAGGTACGGCACCCGCAAAAAGTGTGCATCCTTTATAAGCTACAAATGAAGGTTCTGGGATAATAACTTCATCGCCTTTCGAAACAATGGTTCTTATGGCTAAATCAATGGCTTCACTTCCACCTACAGTGACAAGTACATCTTTCTCAGGTTCATATGAGAGGTTAAAACGTCTTTGCATATAATTGCATATTTCTTGCCTTAGCTCAATAAAGCCTGCATTAGCAGAGTAATGTGTATATCCCTTTTCCAGTGAATAAATACCTTCTTCACGTATGTTATATGGCGTTACAAAATCAGGTTCTCCTATTCCCAATGAAATAGCACCCTTCATATCATATATGAGGTCGAAGTACTTTCTAATTCCAGAAAACGGTACGGCTTCAATATGAGGGGCTATCATTTTCTTTACATTCATAACACCACAGCCTCTCTATTATCTTTGTGTTTCTTATTAAATATAACGCCATTATCTTTGTATTTTTTCAAAACAAAATGGGTGGATGTGCTAAGAACAGAGTCAACTGTTGCTAGCTTTTCGGCTACAAAAAGCGCAACATCTTTCATAGATTTACCTTCAACAGTAACAAATAAGTCGTAGCCTCCAGACATTAAACTGCATGACTTAACTTGAGGGAATTGGTATATTCTCTCAGCAACTTCATCAAAGCCTCTCTCTCTTTGCGGAGTCACTTTTACTTCTATATATGCAGTAACAATATCCTCTTGAGTTTTCTCAACATCAATAAGAGCAGGATATCCTAGCAAAATATTTTTATCTTCCATCTCTTTAATTTTGTCGGCAACATATTGCTCACTTTTATCTATCATCACAGCTATTTGTTTGTTAGATAAACGACTGTTTTTTGATAAGATTTTTAATATTTCTCTATCCATATATACCTCCATATAACTATAATTAAAGACCTTTCTTAACCAATGCTAAGCGCATTAGAAAACCAAAGGTCTTATTTATTTGCAAAAAATGCGTTCACGTCTTAGTTATCGTCACTAGCTGCACATTCATTATCTGCTTCATTTATATAGTAGTTTTGGTTATCTTCAATATTTTCAACCACTTCATCTATTTGCTCTTGATAACCTGTAAGAATTTGTGTTATATGATCTCGTAAACTTTTCAACTCTTGTTTAATGTCAACCAGCTTTTCTTTTTCGGATTCTAGCAGTTGATCCAATCGTATTCTCTCGGATACAGCTCTTTTCTGTGCATCTGCCATCATCATTTCTGCTTTTTCCTGTGCTTGCAACAATACCCCAGCAATTTTATCTTTTTCTTTTACAATGGAATCAGCTTCTTGGGATAGTTGCTCATATTTTGACCTCAGTTCGTTATTTTGAGATTTGAGTTCGGAGTTTTCTGCTTCCAGCTCTTTTAGTCTTTTATCAAACTCTCTAATTACGCGTTCTAGATATGCGTTTACGTCTGCTTTTTTAAAGCCAAATAACGATGTGCCAAATTTTTTTGCTTTTGAATTTGCCATACTGCTAAAACCCCCTTTTAAAATTCATAGAATCCTATCTCTAATATATTTCAAACATAATATTTTAGTTATCAGTAATATTAAGATAAATATATTCTATGTTAATAAAAATTTTTACCGAAAAAGGAATGTTTAACATTCTAAATTGTTTTCAGTATATAGCATAAGGCATTTTTTTTCAATAAAATTCTTAACTTATAGTTTATTTTATAGTGTTTTACCAATACTAAGTATTTGTATCGATAATATTTAGTGCGTCATTTCTTTAAGGAAAGGAAGTTAACTATATGTATTTACTCGGTAGAATAAAAGTTACCACTGAATTACCTAATGAAATAAAAAGACTTAAGGATATTGCCTATAACCTATGGTGGTCTTGGAATCATGAAGCCATTGAACTATTTAGCACAATTGATATGGACTTATGGGATAAAACTAATAAAAATCCCGTTCATTTTCTTCAGGAAGTCAATCAAGACAAACTATATGAAAAGATATCAGATCCAAACTTTATGGATAAATACAATAGTGTTGTAGCGAAATTTGATAATTATATGACAAAAAAAGATACATGGTATTCTCGTAATTACCCAGATAAATTATCTGAGAATATAGTTTATTTTTCCGCAGAATATGGATTAAGTGAAATTCTACCGATATATTCAGGTGGACTTGGAGTTTTGTCAGGAGATCATTGCAAAACAGCCAGTGATCTTGGACTTCCTTTTACAGCAGTAGGCTTGCTGTATAAGCAAGGATATTTTAATCAACATATTAATGGAAATGGTTGGCAGGAAACAGAATTTTCAGCTCTTAATATCTCTCAACTTCCCATACAACCTGTTATGACAAATGAACAGAAGCCTTTGATAATTCATGTTGAAATGCCTAATAGAATGGTTTATGCCAGGGTTTGGAAAATCTCAGTTGGGCGGATTAATTTATATGCCATGGATACGGATATACCTGAGAACAATCAATATGATAGAATCATCACATCCAGACTCTATGGGGGTGATAACGAAACACGTATTATGCAGGAGATACTATTAGGTATTGGTGGCATTAGAATGCTGGATTCGCTAAATATAAAGGGTACAGTTTTTCATATGAATGAGGGACACTCAGCTTTTTTAGGGCTTGAACTTTGCAGAAAACTTATTAATGAGTCAAATCTTTCATTTAGTGAGGCTCGTGAAGTTGTCTCATCCTCATCGGTATTTACCACTCATACTCCTGTACCAGCAGGAAATGATGTATTTCCACTTGATATGATTGAAAGATACTTTGGAGACTATTATCATCAGCTTCATTTGAATCGCGATGAATTCATAAGGTTAGGGTTGAAACCGGAAGATCAATACAATTTTAATATGACTGTACTTGCATTGAATCTGTCAGGTAAGAGGAACGGTGTAAGTGCACTACATGGCGCAGTATCTAGAAATATTTTCAAAAGTATTTGGCCTAATATGCCAGAAGATGATATACCAATTACACATGTAACTAACGGTATTCATACAATGACTTGGCTATCATCTGAGTATAAAGATTTATACAATAAATATCTACCTGAAGATTGGCATGAAAGAATTTGTGATACCGAGTTATGGAAAACAGCGGACAATATACCCGACGAAGAAATATGGAATGCTCACTGCTGTCTGAAGGAAAAAATGATTAACTATGTGCGGTGCCAGTTAATAAAACAACTAAAACTAAACGGAACTCCAGCACATGAAGCATCTGAATATGCATCACACCTTAGCACAAATGCCTTTACAATAGGCTTTGCCAGGCGTTTTGCAACATATAAAAGAGCCAATCTTATTTTTAGGGACATGGCAAGAATAGAAAAAATCTTAAATAATAGCAATATGCCAGTTCAGATAATTTTTACAGGTAAGGCGCATCCAGCAGACAGACCGGCTCACGAGGTAATTAAAAATATCCATGATATAGCCAGACTTGAAGGGTTTAAAGGCAAGATTTTTCTTGTAGAAAACTATAACATGGAGCTTGCGAGGTATTTGGTACAGGGAGTAGATCTTTGGTTAAACAATCCACGACGACCCCTTGAAGCAAGTGGAACAAGTGGACAAAAAACTTGTATTAACGGTGTAATAAATTGTAGTATTCTGGACGGTTGGTGGTGCGAAGGCTATAATGGGGAAAACGGTTGGGTTATTGGAGATGACACACCCTATAACAACGAGGAACAACAAGATGATGCAGACAGCCAATCTTTGTATTGCCTTCTTGAAAACAAAATTATTCCTCTGTATTATGAACGAAACCCATCGGGCATTCCGGTGGGTTGGGTTAAGGTAATGAAAAATTCAATTATTTCACTGACTCCCGAATTCAGCACATGTCGCATGCTTAAGGATTATACAGTCAAATTCTATAATCCGTGCATCGATAGGATTAATAAAATAATAAATTCTAATTATGAGGTTGCTAGAAATCTAACTTCATTTAAACAACATATATCAAGAGCTTGGTCAAATGTAAAAATTACAGCCGATTCACAAGGGTACTCATTACGAGATAAAAATGCAAAATCGGGAGAGAGCATTAATCTCAATGTTGTAGCCAGATTAGGAGATTTATCTCCAACAGAAGTTATGGTGGAGGCTTATTATGGCCCAATTGTCAATAATGGAATTCAACATGGAAGAGCAGTTGAAATGTATGTTAATAACCAATCGGATTCCTCTACCTATCATTATTCAACAGACCTTAAAATCACTAATGGTGGTGAGTATGGATATACATTCCGCATAATACCAAGAAATCAAGACCTTTTTAATAAATATGATATGCCCTATGTAAAATGGGTTAATAATGAATAAGTAAAGAGGCAGTCAAAACTGCCTCTTTAGACTCTTTAAATTATTTGTAATTTGAATCTATTACTTTATACTTCTAGCTTTAGCCTTTCAATTGCATCTTCACGCATTTTGTATTTGAGAATTTTTCCGGCTGCATTCATTGGGAATTCATTAACAAATGTAATGTAGCGAGGTGTTTTGTGTTTAGCAATATGTGCGCGGATATAATCCTTCAAATCCTCTTCTGAAATCTCTTCACCCTCTTTTAAAATTACATATGCCATTATTTCTTCGCCATAGTCTTTATCAGGAACACCCACCACCTGTACATCCTTCACTTTTGGATGAGTGTATATGAAATCCTCAATCTCTTTAGGATAAATGTTCTCTCCACCACGGATTATCATATCCCTGATTCTTCCTGTGATCATGAAGTTGCCATTTGAATCCCTTCGAGCCAGATCCCCTGTGTGCAACCAACCATCTTCATCAATAACTGCTGCTGTTGCTTCAGGCATTTTATAATAACCTTTCATTATATTGTATCCTCTTGCGACAAATTCACCATCAACATTGTCTGGTAAATCCTCTCCTGTTTCAGGATCTACTATTTTACATTCAACTCCGGGTAGAGGTCTACCAACAGTGCCTACACGTACATCAATCGGATCATCTATTCGACTTTGAGTACAACCTGGGGATGACTCGGTCTGTCCAAATACAATGGTTATTTCATTCATATTCATTTTGTCCACTACATCTTGCATTACTTTAACCGGACAGAGACTACCGGCCATTATTCCTGTTCTCATATGAGAGAAATCAGTCTTGTCAAAATCTTCATGACCTAGCATTGCAATGAACATAGTTGGTACACCATTACAGCATGTTATCTTCTCCTTGTTTATACATGCCAGTGACTTTCTTGGTGAAAAGGCGGGTAATGGGCTCATAGTTGCACCATGGGTCATACAAGCAGTCATAGAAAGCACCATTCCAAAGCAATGGAACATAGGCACATGTATAAGCATACGATCTGCAGTTGATAACTCCATGCAATCCCCGATTGTTTTCCCGTTATTTACAACATTGTAGTGGGTAAGCATAACTCCTTTAGGAAATCCTGTAGTACCCGAGGTGTATTGCATATTACATACATCATGTTTATTTATTGCAGCAGCTCTTCTATATACTTCTTCAACATGTACTTTATCAGCGAAATCTAAAGCTTTCTCCCAAGTAGTGCCCCCGTCCATTTCAAAGTCAACAGTAATAACATTTCTTAAAAATGGAAGGCGTTTTGCATGTAAAGGTTCCCCTGGTTTAGTATTTTTCAACTCAGGGCAAAGCTCTTTTATTATACCGGCATAATCACAATCCTTATGTCCTTCTATCATCACTAGGGTATGAGTATCGGACTGGCGTAACAAGTACTCGATTTCATGAATTTTATATGCTGTATTAACAGTGACTAATACTGCACCAATTTTTGTAGTTGCCCAAAAGGTAATGAACCATTGCGGAACATTAGTAGCCCAGATTGCAACATGGTCACGAGGTTTTACACCCATTGCTATTAGAGTTCGAGCAAACCTATCCACATCATCTCTGAACTGTGAATATGTTCTGATATAATCTACCTCAGTGTATCGGAAAGCATATTGATCTGGAAATTCTTCAACTACCCGATCCAATAATTGTGGGAATGTTAAATCAATAAGAATATCTTTTTCAAATATATATTGACCTGTTTTATCTCTGTTATAGAATAGTCTGCTTCTACCACGCTGTTTTTTGATATATTTATTCATGTAGTTTTCAAACTGAGGGAAAACAACACCAGCATCACTTAAATCAGAAGCCCAGCGTTTAACCCATTCAAGAGATATATATCCTTCATAGTTAATGGATTGCAGCGCCAACATAGCCTCATGAATTGGAAGATCCCCTTCACCCATCATTTTATAGCAAATCTTACCGTCTTCTTCAGCCGAGTCTTTCACGTGTACATATTGAATATATGCACCAAGGTTTTGCACTGTCACTTCGGGGTTTTCATTAGCATATCGATATGGGTGGTGGATATCCCACAATGCAGCAACTGAGTCACTGGCAGCATTATTTAACAATTCACATAATCGTGAGGTATCAGAGTATACACCATTTGTCTCTATTAAAAGAGTAACATTGTTTTCTTCAGCTATAGGAATTACGCGCTTTAATGTTTGTAAAACTACATCGTCGTCAACTTGATCTTCTGGGTATGGCTTCTCGTCAGCAAGAATTCGAACATAAGGGGCGCCCATCTTTGCTGCAAGTAAAATGTATTGGGTAATCTCCTTAATATTCTCTTCTTCTCTCTCCTTATACTTGATGCAGCATCCTGATGAAAAGCAAGGAATTTCAATGTTAAGAGACTTTAACTTCTCTATTGTTTGTGGCAATTGCTCGTCAGTAAATGGTTTTGCTTTTACTGCATAAATATCCTCACCTAATCCACGAATTTCAATTCCGTCAAATCCAAGGTCTTTAGCCATTGCATATATTTCTGGCCAAGTGAAATCAGGGCATCCTAAAGTTGAAAAAGCTATTTTCATTATAATACCTCCATATTTTAATACTCAGAAAATCTAAAATAAATTATCCCTTCGCCTACACCATTTATGAAATAAGGCTTAGTATATTACCTTGCAATAATCCAGAATAAATAAAAAAGCCTTCATCCCTGCATATTGCAAGAGACGAAAGCCTGCTTCCGTGGTACCACTCTTATTGGTAAAATAATTACCCTCTCTAAAGCATCATTATGTAATGCTATTTCATATAACGGTGAATAACCGTCCTGACCTACTCTTTTAAAAAATGTTCAGTCAAGCAACTCAGGGGCGAGTTATTATCTGCAGCTGTGCACTGTCTCCCACCATTTAACAGTTCTCTGTACCACATTAAGCAGTTTTTTTCCCCATCTTTGTTTTTAGCGAATTTAAATAAAGATTAGCAAAAATAACTCTGATTGTCAACTAAAATAATATTCAATCCATCATTTGCGCTAATTGCGATTATTAAAGTGCTCAGTTAATATAACATAACCCTTGCAGGTGAGCCGTCAGAACCTTCTATGCACAAGGGCATACAAATATAGTTATATTCGCCTGAAGAGACTCCTTTTAGGCACAAACCCTCTATAATCAATATTTCTTTACCTAATAGAGTTTTGTGTACATCATAATTACCACTTTTGTATTTTTCAATCGACAAAGTATCAATACCTATAACTTTGACTCCTGATTCTATCAAATGTTGGGCAGCGTCCAATGATAAACCTGTATAATTTGTATCAAAGGGCTCATCTAATGAACGATCACTATACCAGGTTTTAAAAAATACAGCTTTACTGTTTATTACATCGGGCAGCATCTTTCGTGTAATAATGTCCTCATTTCCAGTATCAATTACTTTTACTGTGCCAGTAAACAAGTTGATATCCAGTTGATCAATGCTTTTACCATCTGGTATAAAGTGTAATGGTGCATCTACATGAGTGCCAATGTGAACTCCAGCCTCAACTCTAGAAACATTCGATGCACTTTCTTTAGAAATACTTCTTACCCGTTTAACTAAAACTCCATCATCTCCAGGCCAAACTGTCATGTTTGTACGAATAGGACGTGTTATGTCAATCATCATATCCCCTCCACTACTAATGATGCTTACACATTTGTAATTCATATATACACAAGACAATAAATATATATGCGATTACGCATGGCGCTCACACATTTGTTATTCAAATATTATGATACCAAAAAATATCTTATGGTCATTTATGCTCCTCTGGCCCATAGGCTTTAAGCATATTCTTTAACTCGGTAAGCACTTTATGTAAAAATTATTAACCAACTAAATTACTTTGCATAAGATGATATTAGCGAAAGCATACACAATCTTTAATGGTTGATTACATTATAGCAGAAGTAGGTGGAAAAATGCCATTGTCAGCAAGAGAAATGTTTGCCCGTATGTTAAGGTGCGAGGCAGAAGGTGAAGGGGTCGGCGGTATGCAAGCTGTGGCTACCGTTATTATGAACAGGGTTCATGTCCCGTACGGTGAATACATGAGGGTTAACCAGGGAGATTTAAGAAAAGTTCTACTCCAGCCATTCCAGTTTACATGCGCCATGGATAGAGTATATGGCGAATATAATCCACAAAATATTTTTAATATTCCAGCCAGAGATCAGGATTATGAAGTAGCTGATTGGGCTCTTTCAGGTAACAAGCATTCTGGCGCAGGTGAATGTTTATGGTATTATAATCCCTTTGCACCGACTTGTAGCAACTACTTCCCACAAACTATGACAGGTGTTTATTTCAATCGGATCGGACAGCATTGTTTTTACTCTCCAACACCAAGGTACGCAGATACTTAAGACTAAATGTGATAGGGGCCATTCCCATCATTTCGCTATTGGGTTGATGTGGAAACTATATGCAGAGATTATATGTGTAAATTAAGTTAAAATATTATTTTTTTTGGAGGTTTTATAATGAATGGTCAAAACTCAGCTAATATAGCTAAACCAATAGGCAAAGAAGCTAAGGATGCAACAAAAGTTCAAGCTACCAGACCAGCATCAGTTCGTTCAGAATCAACTCAAAGAAAGGCAATACACTCAGAGGAGTACCAATCTCCAATGCAGCAAACTGCCTTTTACCAGACTTCCCTGTCACCTGCAGGAGCAACACAGCCTATGCAACAGGGAACGCAAACAAGTATATTTCAACAACCATCCCAACAGATGCAGCAGGAGATGGTACCCCAAATGCAAATGTCACCAATGATGCCACAAAACGCAATACAGCCCAGAACAAGCATTATGACATCCGGTCGTGGAGTACGGGATAGCGCATTAACTGACATTGATTTCACACAAGGTTTTTTAAGAACTCAGATTGGCAGGCATGTTAAGGTAGAGTTTTTAATCGGTACAAACATGTTTGTAGATCGCGAAGGGGATCTGGTTAGAGTGGGAACAGACTACATAATCATCCAGGAGACCGAAACCGATGATTATTTACTCTGTGATATCTACTCAATCAAATTCATAAGATTTTACTACTAAAGGCTTATAAACTTAGATACCACTGCTAAAAGCTTTTGTGATGTAACCATAATTAATTAGCCATAATATGTAGTGTAAAAACTAATTAGCCTGAAATACATTAGGTCAACCTACTTCAATTAGCCATAAATATGCAGTGTAAAAAAACCAAAGCATACCATAAATACATTGTTCAGCGGTATGTAAGTATATACACTGCAATGCTCTACTAATACTGTTGCTTGTGTAGATTATTGGTATTTACACTGATGATTATTCAGTCTTTATGCAACAGCGCAAATGCCCTACTAATATTGTTGCTAATGGAACTATATACCCAATACTATATTAATTTTTATATTTATTTAATTGCATTACTAAAATGCATTTTTTATTTGCATATATTGGGAGTGGACGAAAATCCGTTTCCAAGCCTGCTAACACCCATATTTAGAAATACCTGAGCTTGCTCTGCATCACGAATACCACCAGAAGCTTTAACCATTATTCTTCCATTAGCAGCGTCTAACATAGTTTGAACATCTTCTATGGTTGCACCTTCACCGTAAAACCCCGTAGATGTCTTAACAAAATCTGCACCTGCTCTAATAGCACATTCAGTTGCCTTAGCTATTTCGTCTTTGGTAAGTTGGGATGTTTCAAAAATCACTTTGACCAGTACATTGCTCTGCTTTGCAATATCAGTTACAGCCTTTATATCATCTTCTACTTTTTGCCACAGCTTTGAACGAATATAGCTGTAATTTACCACCATATCAATCTCATCCACACCCAGTTGAATATAAACTCTAGCTTCGGCTGCCTTAATTTCAGATAAAGTAGTACCATGGGGAAAGGACAATACGCATGATACACCTGTTTGTGTTCCTCGACACATTTCTACTGCTAACTCAATATCACAAGGTCTTACACATACAGTTTTAACCTTATAGTATATCCCCAGTTGAATGGCATCCTTAACTTCTTCCTGAGTCATTTCAGGTTTTAAAACTGCATGATCGATATATGTGTTAATTTCATATTTTTTCATACTGCAAAGCTCCTTTATAACTGTGATTTTTGTTTCAAACATAGAGAACAAATTTGTTTTGCTCATCTCTCTATTTTGTTATTCACCTTTTAACTTAATCAACTCTCTGAGCTATTCATCCATTTGATTAGTCAATTAGTCTACTCTTTGAGCTATTCATCTATTCAATTAGTAAATTAATCAGCTCTTTGGGTTATTCATCTATTCAATTAGTCAACTAATCAGCTCTTTGTGTTATTCATCTTTTTGCTCTGTCCATCGTTGGAACTCTTCCATTCTCTGTTTTGCCCACTGTTGGAATTCTTCCATTCGCTGTTTAGTCCACTGTTCGAATTGCGCTTCACTTTCTTTTGTTCTACGATTAAATTCTTTCTCTTCTTCTTTAAGTCTCTGTTTTAATTCTTTTTCCTTTTGTTTCAACCAACGTTTAGCTTCTTGTTGTTCTTTCTTGGTCATTTTCTTAGTTTCTTCTTCTTTTTCCTTAGCCCACTTCTTAAATTCTTCTTCTTTTTGCTTAGTCCATTGTTGGAATTCTTCATCTATTTGTTTAGCTTCCTGTTCTATTTCTTCAGCCAACTGCTTTGCTTCTTCGGCTTTTTCCTTAGCTATCCGTTTTGATTCTTCTTTTTTTTGTTTGGCTTCCTGCTTCATTTTTTCAGCCAACTGCTTTGCTTCTTCGCCTTTTTCCTTAGCTATCCGTTTTGATTCTTCTTTTTTTTGTTTGGCCTCCTTCTCCATTTCTTTAGCCAACTGCTTTGCCTCTTCGGCCTTTTCCTTAGCTATCCGTTTTGATTCTTCTTTTTCTTGTTTGGCTTCCTGCTTCATTTTTTCAGCCAACTGCTTTGCTTCTTTTTCAATCTTTTTCGCTTCCCGCTCTATTTCCTTAGCAGCATGCTTTGC
>JAAYPS010000065.1 GCA_012519655.1 Clostridiaceae bacterium
ATAAAATCAGTGGGTTTTGTTATATCCTGTTTTCTATACTCAAGAAAATAAAATTAATGGGTTTTATTATATACAGTTTCTATACTCAAAAAAATAAAATCAGTGGGTTTGTTTCTGTTTATATATTCAGAAACTAATCAGTAGGTTTCTGTTAAATTGTAGTTTATATATATCATTCTATATCCTTTTTATCGAAAACGCAATAAGGCTTTATTGAACACTGTTCACAACCAGGCTTTCTTGCACTACATAATGCTCGTCCATGATGCACCAGTTGATGAGAAAATTTACTCCAACTCTTCTTTGGAATTATTTTCATTAAATCAAACTCAATCTTTGTAGGATCTTGCTCTTTCGTAAGACCCAAGCGGTTTGACAATCGCTTAGCATGAGTATCTACAACAATGCCAGGTATATTAAAAGCATCCCCTAGGACAACATTTGCAGTTTTTCTCCCCACCCCCGGTAATGTTAACAGTTCTTCCATACTGTCAGGTACCTGACTATTATATTCGGCAACAATTTTCTTACAACATAGGATTATATTTCTTGCTTTATTTCTATAAAATCCCGTTGAATGAATCTCTTGTTCCAGCGTTTTTTGATCAGCATTTGCAAAATCTTCAGCTGTCTTGTATTTTTTAAAAAGTTCTTCTGTAACAATATTAACTCTTTTGTCGGTGCATTGGGCAGCAAGTTGGGTAGCAATTAGTAACTGAAGGGGATTCTCATAATTAAGGCTGCACCCAGCGTCTGGGTACATCTTGTCCAATTCTTCCATAATCTTCGTTACTCTTTGTGTTTTTTTCATAAGTACATCCCTTTTAAAAAACTCTTCCTAACACAAGGTTCATCTTTTATTCTACCTTGCTAATGCTTCATTGTAAACTTCTAAATACTTCTTCGCAGAGTTCTTCCACGTAAAATCAGTTCTTAATCCCCTTTTCATCATTTCAATCCATAAATCGGGGTTGTGTTTATAAGTTTCAACTGCTCTTCTAAGAGCATCGAAAAATGCTTGTGGAGTTTTCTCAACAAAAGTAAATCCATTCCCTAGTTTTTCATCTTTATCAATGTCAATAACAGTATCTTTCAATCCACCCGTTTCACGTGCTATTGGTATTGTACCATAATGGAGGCTTATCATCTGTCCAAGCCCGCAAGGCTCAAAATTTGACGGCATAAGAAAAATATCGCTTCCTGAGTATATTCTGTGTGCAAGTGCCTCATTAAACTCTATTCTCACAGAGACCTGTTCAGGATATTTCTTCATAAGTTCTAAAAATGTTTCTTCTAAATAGGGATCGCCCACTCCTAACAAGACGAATTGAGCACCCATATCCATAGTTTCTTCAAATGTGTCAATAACAAGATTAAGTCCTTTTTGCGAAGCAAGACGGTGAATTACACTGATTATAGGAACATTCTTAACGGGGAGTCCAAGTTCGGACTGAAGATCTTTTTTATTTCGAGCTTTTCCACTTAGATCATTTTCATCATATGCATAATGAACGAAAGGATCATCAGCTGGGTTGAAATCCTTATAGCTAATGCCGTTGAGTATTCCATAAAGATCATTTTTTCTATTCTGTAAAACGCCTTCTAATCCTTCTCCAAATTCGTAAGTCAAGATTTCTTCAGAGTATGTTTTGCTAACTGTATTGATTTTATCCGCATATAGAATTCCTGCTTTTACAAAGTTGAACTTACCGTAAAACTCGACACCTTCTGGTACGAATAACTCATCTGGTAATCCCAGTAAATCGTATACGTCTTTTTCAAAATGACCTTGATATTCAAGGTTATGAATTGTAAGTAATGTTTTTATGTTTCGATAAAAAGGATCTGCCTTATGGTATTTTTCTTTTAGGAGCAAAGCAATAGGTCCTACATGCCAGTCATTCATATGAATAATATCTGGCTTAAAACCAATAACCTTACATAAATCAAGGGATGCCTTACATAGAAATATAAACCTTTCACCGTCGTCATGATGCATGTATATTCCATCTCTATTGTAATAATGGTGATTATTAATTGTGTATGTGACTGTATCTGCATCAATTATTTCTTTCAAGATACAGGTTTCCTGTCTGCTATTGACTTTAACAGAAAAATCTGCAATATATTCCTGGGTTGCATCTATTTCTTTGTATCCTGGTAAAACAACACGAATATCCATACCCATGTCTTGTAAAACCTTGGGAAGCGACCCGGCTACGTCTGCAAGACCGCCTGTTTTTGCATAAGGAGTAACCTCGGCTGATACAAACAAAATACTAAGGCTCTTATTCATGTTTCCCTCCATAAATTAATTAGTGTATTTTAGCCCATAGGGCTAAAAATACACTATTAATCAAGCACTTAGGGTATTGTAAGTTATTTCACTATTTTTCAATACAATCTTTTAATGAAAGGTTTATTCTACCCTGTCTATCAACTTCAATTACTTTTACTGGTATTTCGTCCCCAACATTTACCACATCCTCAACTTTGTTTACGTGGTTGTGGGCTAACTTTGAAATATGAACCAATCCTTCTTTTCCAGGTAAAAATTCAACAAAGGCACCAAAATTCATTATACGCGTAACTTTCCCGGTGAAGGTCTGACCAACCTCAACCTCTCCTGCTATGCCTTCAATAATTGATATTGCTTTCTTTCCAGCTGTCTCATCCGATGTTGCAACAAATACCTGTCCATCTTCTTCGATATCTATTTTTACACCAGTCTCTGCAATAATGCGATTAATGATCTTACCACCAGGCCCAATTACGTCACGTATTTTATCAACATCTATTGAAGTTTTGAAAACCTTAGGAGCATAAGGTGATAACTGTGCTCTTGGCTGGCTTATTGCTTTTAGCATTACATCGTTCAATATTGTAAGTCTTCCTTTACGTGTAATTTCAAAAGCTTGTGTAATAACTTCATAGGAGAGACCATCAACTTTAATATCCACTTGTATAGCTGTAATACCATTCTTTGTTCCAGCAACCTTGAAATCCATATCCCCAAAGAAATCTTCAATTCCTTGTATGTCCATGAATGTGACAAATTTGTCGGGATCATTGTCATCTGTAACAAGTCCTGCTGAGATGCCTGCCACCGGCTCCTTTATTGGAACACCAGCATCCATTAATGCGAGTGTGCTGGCACATACGCTTCCTTGGGATGTTGAGCCATTAGACATCAATACTTCTGACACAAGTCGGATTGCATATGGAAAATCCGCCTCTGAAGGTATAACAGGGTCAAGGGCTTTCTCTGCAAGTGCACCGTGACCAATTTCCCTTCTACCAGGTCCACGACTAGGCCTTGATTCACCTACGCTGAATGAGGGGAAATTATAATGATGCATATACCTTTTTGTCTCTTCTTCTGCAACACCATCTAACATTTGCACATCTCCAAGAGGTCCAAGGGTAACATTTGTAAGAACCTGAGTCTGACCTCTTTGGAACAGTCCAGAACCATGAGTTCTGGGTAAAATACCCACCTCTGCGTACAGTGGCCTTAAATCCATCAAGCCTCTTCCATCAACACGTTGATTATCATTTAAGAGTTTTTCACGAACAACCTTCTTTTGAAGCATATCAAGAGCCTGGGAAATCTGTGAAATTGATTCAGGGTATACCTCATCAAGCTGCTCATGGACTTTCTTTAGCACTACATTTACATTTTTATCGCGTTCTTTTTTGTCGTCATTCATCATAGCCTGTGCAAGTTCGTCCTTACAAAGACTGGACACCTTGTCAAAAATGTCTTGTGGCACAGCCGCTGAAATATATTCAAACTTTTCTTTGCCAATTTCTTTAACGATACCTTCAATAAACTCAATTATGCGTTTAATCTCTTCATGACCCTTCTTAATGGCGTCAAGCATGATATCTTCAGGAACTTCATCTGCTCCGGCTTCTATCATAACGATTTTTTCTTTATCTGCCGAGAGTGTGACATGCATCTTGCTTTTTTCTCTTTGTTCCTGGTTGGGATTTATTATTACTTCTCCATCCACTAGTCCAAGAATAATACCACCTATAGGACCATTAAATGGAATGTCTGAAATACACAAAGAAATAATAGTTCCCATAATGGCTGCAAATTCTGGTGAATTGTCTTGTTCAACAGATAAAACCATATTTACTATCGCAACATCATTTCTAAGATCATTTGGAAACCTTGGGCGAATTTGACGATCAATTACTCTTGAGGTAAGAATTGCACTTTCAGTAGGTCTTCCCTCTCTTTTAATAAATCCTCCAGGGATCTTCCCTACAGAATACATCTTTTCTTCATAATCCACACTTAATGGGAAAAAGTCTATCCCTTCCCTTGGTTCAGAAGACGCTGTAGCAGTAGATAAAACCACAGTATCTCCATACTTAACCAGTACTGCTCCATTTGCTAACTGTGCAAGTTGACCCGTTTGTACTGTCAGAGTTCTACCTGCCACATCAATTGAATATTCCTTCTTCATTTTTTCTACCAACATCCTTTCATGTATCTATGAACGGAGGCGAAAAGGTCAGGGAGGAAAATTCCTATAGGAACCCTCTTCTCTGAACTCTGCACCACCTGTTCACAGTAAATATTTTATGCCTTACAAAATATATATTTATGTAAGTAATTTCACAAACTAATTATAAACTTCCTGCTTCTTATATCATTATTTCACTATAATAAATATTTAAAACATTGTAAATAATAGATTTTTAATAGCACGAATTGGAACTTGCCTTACTATGCAGCTTACACGTTACCTAAACTAATAATCCTTGTGCTTGATTATAAGAAATAAAACAAGAAAGCGGATATGCTCCGCTTTCATTTACTTCCTAAGTTCTAACTTGGCAATTATATCACGGTATCTGTTAATATCTTTTTTCATCAGATAATTTAAAAGACCGCGTCTTTGACCAACCATTTTCAATAATCCTCTTCTTGAATGATGGTCTTTCTTATGGAACTTCAGATGTTCAGTAAGATTAGCAATGCGATATGTCAATAAAGCTATCTGAACTTCTGGTGAACCAGTATCGCCATCGCTAAGCTTATACTTATCGATGATCTCTTGTTTTGTCAACTTTTCCACGTTACTAACTCCTTTCTAAATTAACGCCGTCAGCACAGTTTTCGGTCGGAGTGCTCCGATAACCGAGCCGATGGGCTACCTAAAATACTAAGTAAGTTTATCACAAAATTCACCAACTGTAAAGTGGAGTATCGCGATTTTCTCATATTCTGAATCAATGCGTTAATTGTAAAACTAAATTAGACCCCTTTTTACTCCAGAGTCTAATATAGTCTTACAATTGACCATTCTGCAACCCATTTGATATTTGCTAAAAGTATAAGGATTTACAAAAAAACATAAATTATTTCAATAACTAATGTTATATCTAATGTATGATTTAGGAAGAGTATGATATTAATAGACTAATTTAAACTACTTCTTTAAGAGTGTCTTTAGTTGACTATCACGCAGTAATGCATGATAATAATTTTTATGAGGTGATTGTATGGATTTGCTAAGAGAAATTTCGGAAAATTTACAAAAAGGCAGGGCAAAGGATGTCAAAGAACTTGTCCAAAAGGCAATAGACGAAGGTATTGATGTTAATAAGATTCTTGAAGAAGGTTTATTACACGGAATGGATATTATTGGTGCCAAGTTCAAAAACAATGAGGTTTATGTTCCAGATGTGCTAATTGCAGCACGTGCGATGAATATCGGTACGGAATTACTTAAACCGCTTTTGGTAAGTTCGGGAGTAAAAGCAAAGGGAAAAGTAATAATTGGTACAGTTAAAGGCGATTTGCATGATATCGGTAAGAATCTTGTACGTATGATGATGGAAGGCAAAGGTCTTGAAGTTATAGATTTAGGAGTGGATGTTCCTGCAGAAAAGTTTGTAGAGTCAGCCATTTCAAATGATGTAGATATAATTGCATGCTCTGCTCTTCTAACCACTACTATGACTGAGATGAAAAATATTGTAGAAAAAGTAAAGCAATCCGATTTGTCTGATAAAGTCAAAATAATGATAGGTGGCGCACCTGTAACAGATAGTTTCAGAGAGAGTATCGGAGCAGACTTATACGCTGATGATGCTGCTTCTGCAGCTGACGCAGCATTAGAAGTTTGTCTGGCATAAGCATGATATAGGTTGTTTCTATAAACAAATATAAAGGATAGATAATTTCATTAGTTTATCATTTATTTAGATTATTATTAAAGCCGAACACGAATATGTGTCCGGCTTTTTAATTTAACACAAAATTAATTGACTAATAAGTGACTTAGGGTTTGTTCATAATGGTTTATAAAAACAGTTATTTACACAAGTTCAATATGTCAATTATTTCCTTCTTTCCATATTCAATCAATCCAGGCAAAATGCGCTCGCCATAGTTTGTACATTTTTCAGCCATCTCCTCGAAACTGTCTTCGGTGATACTAAATTCACTAAGTGATGATGGCATACCAATCTCCTTAAAATATTTAGCAGTTGCTTCTATTCCTGCTATGGCTGTGTTTTCCGGATTTGAGTAATCCATTTCACAATTCCAAACCCGGACAGCATATTGACAGAATCTTTCCATATTATACTTATATGCATATTTTGCCCATGCTGGAAAAACAACCGCTAATCCTGCACCGTGAGCAACCTCTTCAAACATTCCACTTATTTCATGCTCTATTTGGTGGCATACCATATAATAATCCCTGCCCAAACCTGTGAGGCCATTATGCGACAAGGTGCCTGCCCACATAAGGGTGGCTCTGGCTTCATAATCCTGGGGGTTTTCCATTGCCACTTTACCAGCTTGAATGGTTGATTTTAATACCGCTTCGGCAATCCGATCTGTGACCTCTGCGTTACCTTTCATTGTGATATATCGCTCTAAAGTGTGCATGATTATGTCAACAATGCCGCAAGCCGTCTGATATGGTGAGACGGTAAATGTTAATTCTGGATTTAATATCGAAAACAAAGGTCTATTAAATTCAGAGTTATATCCTCGTTTGAGCTTAAGCTCTTCATTTGTAATAACAGCTGAGGCGCTTGTCTCACTGCCAGTTGCTGAAAGAGTCAGGATGGTACCAATTGGTAGTGCACTCTTGGGAGTTTTTTTACCCATTGAAAACAGCCATGGGTCACAATCATTTGCTGCTCCTACTGCTATCAATTTTCCTGAATCAATAGCACTTCCTCCACCAACAACCAAAACAATGTCAACATTTTCTTTCCGGCATAGCCCTATTCCCTCTTTAACCAAGTTAAGAGTTGGATTTGGCTGTGCACCTCCTAACTCAATAAAATCTATTTTAGATTCATTAAGAGCATTCGTTACTTCATCATATAGGCCTATTTTCTTTATGCTTCCTTTACCATAGTGAAGTAGAACCTTTTTAAATCCATAGCCTCTAATAATTTCACCGACCTGTTTTTGCGTTTCACGACCAAAAAAGATCTTCGTTGGAGAATGAAATTCAAAATTCTTCATTTGTCACCTTTCCCTTCTCAATATATAGTAAATGTCTATAATAATTCTGCTGATAACCTACTCAACTCTGCATTTAATGATTAATTCCTACAGGTGCATATTTTTTTACTAAGTATGCTGTACTATTCAACACAATCACTTGTATTGGTGCTGCTATTACTGCCTTTATAAGTCTTGCAGGGACAAGTACCTTATATGCGGTACCTACTAACATATTCATCCATATTGAGTTCAAACCAGCCTCAACAATAAGAACCATTAATGCTGCAGCAGCAATTACTCTTAGTAATGTTGTTTCCTTCTTATAGAGAAATAAACCATAGATAATGCCGCTTACAAAACCACTTATGGTAAACCCCGGAAAATAAGGACCTACTGGATTTACAGCCCAACCCAATATATCCCCCAAGGCTCCTGTCAGAGCGCCAGCCAAAGGTCCAAATAAAATAGAAGCCCACGCTATAGGTATAAATGTCAAACTAATCCTAAGCTCATTTGTGATATAAATCCGAAAAAACGAAAGAACCACATACAACGCAATAAACAAAGAAACTAAAACCATGGATGAAATCTTTGATAGAAATGAAAAATAACTTTTGTTGTTCATAAACACAACCCTCCTCATGTAAATTTTCTAACCAATAAATCTGATGCTCTTATCACGCAAAAAACTAATTGGTTTAACGAGGCAATACTATATGCTACATGAAGAGGAACACTCCCACATGCAACAGCGGGATGCGGTATATGCACCGCAAGTCATTAGACTTTTCGTCCGGATGTCAACTCCCCGTTCATCCGGCACTTAACGCGCAAACACCTACTCTGCTCAACGAGAGACCCAATATTTACAGAAGGTTGCAATTGCAACTCACTGCTTTTTAACCTCATTATATTAAACTATTATAAAACTTTTATATATAATTATCAATAGTACGAAAACCATTTGTTAGTTTATTATTTTCCCAAAATTTGATAATACAAACTGAAAGAATTACGTAGTTACAGTGATTTTACCCTACCACTCATTAGCCACTTTTATCTTCTTTCATTTGCTCCAGGACACCTTTTATTATTGTGAATGAAAAACCTTTATGTGATAAGAAAGATACAATCCTACGCTGAATTTTAGAA
Organism: Clostridiaceae bacterium; assembly: GCA_012519655.1. Classification (GTDB taxonomy): domain Bacteria; phylum Bacillota; class Clostridia; order DSM-8532; family DSM-8532; genus Thermoclostridium. Next base: position 8,645 of record JAAYPS010000065.1, read on the forward strand.
TCATCTATGTTATATTTGCCATACTTTTTTCTTGCAAGACGATATGCAATAACTGATTCATCAATTTCAAACTCATCAATTACCTGCTCAATTATGTCGGAGGAAACTCCTTTTTTCGAAAGTTCGAAACATAATGCCTTTTTGGATCTAGGCTTTAGTTTTAATCGATCGGATATGTATTTAGTAGCAAAAAGTCTGTCATTAATATAACCCATAGATTTTAACTGTAAAATAGCCTCTGCCACAAATTCGTAATCAAAACCTAAATCAAGTAGTTTTTCCTTTATTTCATATTCAGTTCTATACCTTGTTGTAAGCATTCTAAGAGCACGTTGCTTCGCAAATTTAACATTTACTTCTTCACGAATAAATTTTATCTCTTCTAAATCAATCTCTTCTTTTTCATATAAATTCAAGCGCAAATATTCTTCTTCAGGAATAGAAAAAGCATAGGAATCATCTATGTAGATTTGAATCATATTTGGGTTGTTTTTTTGTTTTATTGCAGATGTTATTCTCATAGGTATCTCACCCCATTTGTATAAATACTGTTTTGATTTAGACCACCAACAATTCTTACAAAACCACTGAGCCTGATAGGCATAATTTCAAGTAGCATGTATAAAGGATATTATCTTTCCATCAAATAATCCTATTTCTATTGTTTAATCATATCATAATTATATAAAAATCTGCAAATAAATGGTTTAGCAAAAACAAAAGCTTATCTCTAAGACAAGCTTTTATTAATTATTTATATGATACAAAAACACACGAATAATTTTGGCATAACTTTAACTCTACTCGTCATCGTCATCTGCAACAGTGGACTCAACACTTTCTAAAAATGCCTTATCATATTGGGCACGAATCTTAGATTCGATTTCGCTGTAAATTTCAGGGTTTTCTTTGAGGAACTTTTTAACATTTTCCCGTCCTTGCCCAAGACGCTGATCATTATACGAAAACCATGATCCACTCTTTTTGACGATGTCAAGCTGAACGCCTACGTCCAAAACATTGCCCTCTTTTGAAATGCCTTCGCCATAAATTATATCGAATTCTGCTTCTCTAAATGGAGGAGCTACTTTATTTTTGACAATTCTTACTTTTGTTCTATTACCATATGGAGTACCCGCATCTTTTAATGTTTCAATACGTCTGACATCTAAGCGCACAGAAGAATAGAACTTTAATGCACGTCCTCCAGGAGTTACTTCAGGATTACCAAACATGATGCCAACCTTTTCACGAAGTTGGTTTATAAAAATTGCTACTGTATTTGACTTACTAATGACACCTGATAATTTTCTTAGTGCTTGTGACATCAGCCGTGCTTGAAGACCAACATGAGCATCACCCATTTCTCCGTCAATCTCTGCCTTAGGAACAAGTGCAGCGACAGAGTCAATAACTATAATATCTATGGCTCCGCTTCTAACCAATGCTTCTGTAATCTCAAGCGCTTGTTCACCAGTATCGGGTTGAGAAACGATAAGATTTTCAATATTTACTCCTAATTTTTTAGCATAAATTGGATCTAAAGCGTGTTCTGCATCTATGAATGCTGCTTCTCCGCCAGCTTTCTGCGCCTCTGCTATTACATGAAGTGCTACAGTAGTTTTACCTGATGACTCTGGACCATATATTTCAATAATACGTCCTCTCGGGAGACCTCCCACCCCTAAAGCAATATCCAAACCCAAAGCTCCCGTGGGTATTGTGTCAATATTCAAATGTGCGGATTCGCCAAGCTTCATCACTGCGCCTTTTCCAAATTGTTTTTCAATTTGGTTAAAAACCATCTCAAGTGCCTTTCTCTTATCATCACTAGCTGCCATAACCCAACCTCCTCTTTACCGAACAAGAAGCTTGTCCGGACCAATATCGAACATCTGTTCTAAATTATATATAACCTCTATATAAAAGTCAATAGCTTCATTAGCTTTCTCTTGCCAAAACTTTCTTGATTTTTATTAGGATTGATGCCACAACACGCCTAACTTCATCTATTTTCAACAGAACAGCGCAAATAACAAACACCAAAACAGAAGGTATAAGTTGAGCACTTATAGACAATATTTCCAAGATTTTATTTCCCAGAGTAAAACTCTCGGCAGACGGAAAGGGAATTATAAGCGTGAATATCCATAGGAGTATACCCGAAATTATGGTTGTTATAGTGGTTTTTATAAGAAACTTAAAATTATCCGGGATCAATTTTTGACCCGTCTTTATTGAAAATGCAATAATGAGTAAGAATGCGTTGACCATTACAGTTACAACATATGCCATAGCAGTTCCTATTGCACCTAAATCAGTATAATTAACAAAATATATATTTGCGACAATATTAATACCTATGGTTGCAACTCCCGCAAACAAAGGTATCCGAGTATTCTGAATTGAATAAAAGGCTCTGTTTAATATAACAACTACCGATTGAAATAGTAATGCAGGGGCATATGCTAAAAGAGCCAGTCCATTCATGGTTACTTCATAATTCGTCATATAACTCCACTTAAAAAGTATTTGCATAATCTCTTTATTGAGAACAATTAAAATCATGGTACTGGGAATACATAATGCTAAAACAGTTCTAAGCCCATTATTTAGCACACGACTAAATTCTTTTTTCTCATCTCTTGCATACTGAGCTGACAATGTTGGAAGTATTGCAACTCCCATGCTTTGTGCAAAGATTCCAAGTGGTAGTTGCCAGGTGCGATTGGCATTATACATCATTGTCACACTGTTGGTCGCAAACCCGGTGGAAAAGCTTTTTGATATAGTTGCATTTACCTGAAGTACCGCCGAGGCTGCCAAAGAAGGTATTGCTAATTTAATTAATTTTGAAAACGTTTCATTTCTTATGTACAATTTTGGTCTATATAATTTGAAGTGTTTAAATGTGAACGCAAGCTGTATAAAAAAGTAGATGAGAGAACTAATCATCACACCCAAGGTTGTTAATTCTACACTTTTGGCTCCAAAAAGAATAATACTGAACATAACACACAGATTATATATGACAGGACCAAAAGAAGCTGCCGCAAACCTGTTGTACGCATTCAAAATGCCATTACATTGTCCTGCCAATATCATAAAAAGTGAGGATGGAAGAAGAATACGAGTGAGTTTTACAACCTGATCAAACTGTTCTGTTTTAGGCTCATAACCTACAGCAACAAGTTTTACAAAGGCAGGAGTAAATATATAAAAAATAATGCTTAACAGGACAAATGCAGCAACGGTTATGTTGATAAAAGTTCCAACAGCCTTCCAACCATTGTTTTCTTCATCTTTTGAGATGCAAGATGATAGTATTGGAATAATCGCAGCAGCTATTGCGCCGCCAACTAACAATTCAAATGTTAAATCAGGAAGGGAAAAAGCTACAAGGAATTCATCAGAATAGCCTTGTGGTGACATAATATTCTTGATTAGTACCGTCCTTAGAAAGCCAGTTATTCTACTAATTAGTGTTGCAAACATAACAAGGGCAGCAGTTCCCGACAGGCTTTTTTCTTGTACCCGACCCAAATCATTATCCCCCTTATTGCTTTTTGTTATTCTATTCCAAGTATTAATCTGCGTACCATGTCAAGCGCACGTAAACAAGCATCGTTCCTAACTCGCTCTCTATTTCCCATTAATTCGAATTCTTTACAACATACTTTATCTTTAACAAATGAAGCGATGTAAACCATTCCAACTGGCTTATCAGGAGTACCACCACCCGGTCCTGCAATACCCGTTATTGCAACCCCAACAGAAGCCTTGGTCCTTTGTTTAAGTCCCTCTATCATTTCAAGTGCAGTTTCTTTGCTTACAGCGCCATACTTCTTTATTATATCATAGGAAACTCCTAAATCTTCAACTTTCGCATCATTAGAGTATGTTATATAACCTCGCTCAAAAACCTCTGATGCACCTGGAATATTTACAATCCTCCCAGCAAATAACCCCCCTGTACAAGATTCTGCAGTTGCAATAGTTAATTCATTTTCTTTAAGCAAAGTACATACCACTTCTTCAAGTGACTGGCCATCTTCGGCATAAACCAAATCACCTAATCTTGTTCTTATCTCGTTAATAATCGGGGTTAGCATCTCTTCTGCTTCTTTTTTCTGGGTACAGCGTGCTGTAACTCTTACCGTTACCTCTCCTTGAGAGGCATACGGTGCTATAGTAGGATTTTCTTGATTTACAATTAAATCCATAAGCCTTGTCTCTAGTTCAGATTCTCCAATACCAATAATTTTAAGCATTTTTGAAACAAGAATTACTCCTGTTTTCTCCTTAAGGTATTCAAACACAGTGTCTTCAAACATAGGCTGCATTTCCTGAGGTGGGCCGGGAAGCATTATGATTGTCTTTTCACCCTCTTCAATAATACATCCTGGTGCTGTACCATTAAGGTTTGGAATAACTATTGAATTCTCAGGTAAATATGCCTGTTTTACATTTATATCAACCATTTTTCTATGTTTTTGTTCAAAGAAATTTCTGATCTTATCAAGTATATCTTCGTGGAGAATCAACTTTCGATTCATGGTTTTTGATATTGTCTCTTTTGTAAGGTCATCTTTTGTGGGGCCGAGTCCACCCGTTGTAATAACGATCTCTGAGCGATTCAACGCTCTTGTTAACGTTTCTTCCAACCTCGCAGCATTATCTCCAACAACGGTATGGAAATACACATTAATACCTAATTCTGCAAGTCGTCTTGATATATATTGTGCATCGGTATTGGCTATCTGACCCATTAATAATTCTGTTCCAACTGCAAGTATTTCTGCTGTCATACACTTCAACCTTCTTCTTTATTATTTGTCCGGTACTATTTCCAAACCGGGTACTACTTTTTCAATTTCATTCCAAACATTTATTAAACCTAATCTCTTTGTTGAAGAAATAGGAATTACAGGGATTTCCGGCACTAATCCCAGTGTTAGCCTTATTTGAGCTATGTGCTTATCATAATGAGCTTTTGCAATTTTATCTGCTTTTGTTGCAACTATGACATGAGGTTTTCCCATACTGCAAATCCACTGATACATTACTATATCCTGTTGTGTTGGTTTATGCCTAATGTCTGTTAACATTATCATAGCACTGAGTTGTTTACGTGTATTTAAATAGGTTTCGATTATTTTACCCCATCTGTTCTTCTCGGCTTCAGAAACCTTTGCATATCCATAGCCAGGAAGGTCAACCAGTATCAATTTATCCTCAACATTATAGAAATTTATAACCCTTGTTTTCCCAGGTGTATTTCCAACCCTCGCAAGTGATTTTCTTCCTGTTAGAAGATTAATTAACGATGACTTTCCAACATTTGATCTTCCGACCATAGCTATCTCAGGTAATTCGCTGAGGGGATATCCATCCGGACTGACTGCGGTAGTAAGGTGTTCAGACCATTTTATATTCAAACTTATCTCCTCCGTTTTTCCTTTGTACTTGCTAATGTTTATTTCTCAATTCCATACCTTTTTCTATCATTTCTTTGGCTAACTTCGAAGTATTCTCGCTGTTATCACCACTTAAAAGCCTTGCTACTTCTTCTTCTCTATCAGCGCCTTTAAGTTTATCCACTTGAGCAAGCGTTCTTCTGCCTTTTGATTCCTTACTAATTTTGTAATGCGCATTAGCTAGACTGGCAATTTGTGCATCGTGCGTTACACATATCACTTGGTGATTTGCGGATATTTCAAGGAGTTTTTTTCCAACCTTGAGTGCTGCCCTACCACTTACACCAGTATCAATTTCATCAAATATTAGTACATCGATCTCATCAACATCTGCAAGTATTCTCTTAATTGCCAGCATAATCCTTGACATTTCACCACCTGATGCAATTTTGTTTAAGGGTTTTAAACCCTCTCCCGGATTAGGCGAAATAAGAAACTCTATCTTATCAAGGCCATCGTCATGATAAGATTTACTCTCATCAAACCGTATATCTACAGAAAACTCTGCCTCAGGCATCTCCAAATCCTTTAACTCTCTTGTTACTTTGATTTTTAGGGTTTCTGAGGCCTCAACACGCATTTTATGTATTTCAGATGCCTTACTGTACAAAATCCTATCTAGTTCTTTCTTCTTTTTGCTAAGCTCAGTTAAATGAGCTTCTGTGTCTGTAACCTCATCTAGCTTTAGCTGAGCTTTCTCTCCATATTCAATTATTTCCTCGACACTATTTCCATATTTCCTTTTCAGTGACTCAATAAGCGCAAGTCTTTCTTCCACTTCTTGCTGAAGATCGGGATCATAGTTTACTTGTTCCCTGCTGTTTCTGATTTCACGGGCAATTTCTTCTATTTTGTCTACTATATCTACAAGGCTTTCAGATATTTGTCCAAATGTAGGCGCAAAATCTGTTATATCATCTATCGCAGCTTGAGCCCTTTGTATTTGCTCAAGAGCCCCTATGGCAACTCCGTCTTCACCAATTAAAGAAAAATACGTATTATTTAAGGCTTCAATTATTTCCTCTGCATTAGAAAGAATATTGCTTTGTTGTAGAAGTTCCTCATCTTCGCCCATCTTTAACCTGGCGCCTACTATCTCATTAACCTGATACTTATATAAATCCTCAAGGCGTGCCCTCTCCTTCTCCATAGCCTTTAATTGGTCTATTTTTTTGTCGATACTTCTAAACTCAGCTAAGCTATTTCGATATTCTTCTTTCACCAATAGGAGTTTACTGCCCGAGTAATTATCAATATATTCAACTTGATTTTTATTTCTTAACAAAGACTGGTTATCATTTTGACCATGAATATCAATTAAATACTCACCTATTTCCTTAAGCTGTGACACTGTCACTAAGTTGCCATTTACCCTACATATATTTCTACCTGTACTAAAAAATTGACGGCAGATAACAAGAGTCCCATCATCCTGATTATCAATCCCCATACTGTTTAGCACATCCGTCAATGTTGATGGTGCCTGAAAGATAGCTTCAACTCTTGCCTTATTTTCCCCGGTACGAATAAGCTCTCGTGATATACGGCTACCTAATAAAGCGTTTACAGCATCAATAAGAATGGATTTTCCTGCCCCTGTTTCTCCGGTTAATATGTTCAGCCCGTTTTCAAGCTCAATAGTAAGCTTCTCTATTATGGCTATGTTTTCAACCGACAACTGGATCAGCATTTATTAATCCCCCTTTAACAATGCGGTGAACCTTTCCTGCAGTTCTTCAGCTATTCTTTCAGCACGGGTCACAATCATTATTGTATCATCCCCAGCAATCGTGCCGACAATATCCTCCCAGCCTAACGAATCAATTGCAGAGGCAACAGCCTGTGCCATTCCAGGCAGTGTTTTTATCACCAAAATATTGTTGGCATAGTCACTTGACACGTAGCCTCCCCTAAGAATTGTAATGAGCTTATCGCTTACAACCCCTGGATCGTTGTTCATGGCCTTATACTTGGATCTACCCTCTTTATTAGTGACTTTTACAAGACGTAACTCTTTAATATCTCTTGATACTGTGGCTTGAGTAACATCCATGCCATGCTCCTTAAGCTTTTCAACAAGTTCATCCTGTGTTTCAATATCATAATTATCGATTAATTCAAGAATTTTAGCGTGCCTGTTATACTTCATAGGCCTCTCCTTTCTTGTATTGTATGAAATACCCTAATAAAATCCAAATACACAAATTAAGATTTGTCTTTTATCGACGGGTCATGGATCTTAGCTCTCAGTACATCATAAAAATTGATATCGTTCAGATTTACAAACTGCATTGCTTTCGGGGCGCAAGTTATTTCAATCCTATCACCTGCTACAATTTTGAAGCCTTCCTGCCCGTCCATGGTAATTACTGCAGTATCTGGATAATCGCCATTAATTGTTATGCATAGCTTTCTATCCGGACTAGTAATGAAAGAGCGGGAGTATAATATATGGGGGCAGATCGGAGTAGTAATCATCATGTCCATATCAGGTTGTACAATAGGCCCACCTGCGGATAAGGTATATCCGGTGGAGCCTGTTGGCGTTGAAACGATAACGCCATCTCCAGGAAATGAGTCAATATATTGTTCATCTACAAATACTTTAAGTCTCACTATACGTGACAATCCATCTCTACTGACCACCACATCATTTATTGCAATGCTTTTGAAAACCACTTGCTGACCACGAATAACTGCTGCTGAAAGCACCATTCTGTTTTTTAAATCATAGTTATCTTTCGACAATGCTTTAATAGCACTTTCTATGTCGTCTATCTCAACATCTGCTAAAAATCCCACCGTTCCGAGATTAATTCCAAGTACGGGAACGTCATATTTAAATGCTGTCCTTGCCATATTTAGCAGTGTACCATCTCCACCAAGAGAAATTGAAAAATCAACTTGCTCAAGCATTTCTTGCTCGGTATACCACTGAGAAAAACCTATATCCTTAGCTATAGATTCAAGTAGCAGAGGCTTTACACTGTATTTCAGCGCACAGTCCACAACAGTTCTGGTTATCTCGAGGTCTTTATCTTTTTGTCTATTTACAAATAAACCAATTTTCTTATGTCTCATATAAAAATACCACCTAAACTGAATATCTATATTATACATTTAACTTGAATAAAAATACAACCAAATTCTATGATATGCCATTATGATTTTAAGAAATTAACCAATATATCGAAAAATAGCAGCAGGATGCATTATTAACATCCTGCTGTTACCTTGAAAGGACTTTATCTTATTACTATAATTGGAATTTTTTATTCATATTCAACAACATCAACCCATCGGAGCAAGAAGTCTCTTTCCTCAGGCTTTCCTTTGACACTTTGTGATGCAGCCACAATTGGCAGCCATTTTTGCACATATTGTCTTGCAGTATCACTTTTTTTACAAAATAAATTTAAATATTTATTTGCATTTTCAACTTCATTTGCCAGATGGAACAAAAGGTATGTTCTTGCCACATCAGCACTGGCATTTCCTTGGGTCACATGGGACCAATCCAGAATATATGGTATGCCTTCATTGTTTATTATTATATTCGTAGGATTAAAATCACCATGACAAACTTTATTATGGGTGGGCATGCCTTCTAAACGAGTATGTAGTTCATAGCGAATAGTAGCATCCAATCCAGTCTCAGAGATTTTCCTGTGCATTTTATCCTTAATCTTGTTAAGAAGTGGAGCTCTTTGTGCATGGGTAGTCATCTGAAGGTCAACAAAAAACTCTAAATACTCGTCATATTTCTCAGGGTTATCCTCCATCATCTGAGCCAGGGTTACACCTTCTATAAATTCTGTAACAATAGCCCATTTTCCATCAATCATTCTTACTTCAATGAGTTTGGGAATGTTAAGACTAGTTTCCTCAACTCTTGCATGATTAAGAGCTTCATTTAGGATGTTTGCCTTTGAATAGTTCTCATCAAAAACTTTTATGGCCATGCCCTCATACCGATAAATGGTTTTATCAACTCTTTTTGCGATTACTTTATCCAGCTTCATACCTTTCCCCTCCTACACTTTTTTATTAGTTCCATAATAAGCATTAAGATACATTTGCTTAATCTCGCTCATAAGCGGATAACGCGGGTTTGCACCTGTACATTGATCATCAAAAGCTTGATCAACCATCTCATCTAGGGAATCTAAGAATGCTTTTTCGTCGACACCATAGTCACGTATGGTCTTTTTAATACCAATTTTCCCTTTCAGCTCATCTATATATTTTATCAGATTTTCCAGCTTATCTTCATCAGTTCTACCTTTTAGGCCTAAATACTCAGCAATTTCTGCATATCTGGCAAGAGTATGAGGATGATCATATTGTGAGAAGGTACCCATTTTTGTTGGTGTTTCTACTGAGTTGAACTTCATTACTTCGTTTATCAGCAGCGCATTAGCTATACCATGGGGTAGGTTATGGAAAGCACCTAATTTGTGAGCCATTGAGTGACATACACCCAAAAACGCATTTGCAAATGCCATACCAGCCATAGTAGCTGCATTGGCCATCTTTTCTCTTGCAATTGGATCATTAGGTCCATTATCATACGCCCTTGGTAAGTATTCAAATATTATTTTCATTGAACCTAATGCAAGACTGTCGGTATAGTCTGTTGCCAGCATAGATGCATAGGCTTCAATAGCGTGTGTTAATGCATCTATGCCCGATGCAGCCGTTAATCCTCTGGGCGCATTCATCATCATATCAGCATCAACAATGGCCATATGCGGCATTAGCTCGTAATCGGCCAGCGGATATTTAACTCCGGTAGTTTCATCGGTAATAACCGCAAAAGGAGTAACTTCACTTCCTGTTCCAGCAGTGGTGGGCACAGCAATAAAATATGCCTTCTCGCCCATTTTCGGGAATGTATAAACACGTTTTCTTATATCCACAAAGCGCATCGCCATATCCATAAAATCAGCTTCGGGATGCTCATACATTACCCACATGATTTTAGCGGCGTCCATAGCCGAGCCTCCGCCCACAGCTATTATACAATCAGGTTCAAATGATCTCATCTGCTTAGCACCCTCTTTAGCGCAACCTAATGTAGGATCGGGAGATACATCATAATATGTTGTGTGCTTAATACCCATCTCATCTAATTTATCGGTGACAGGCTTAGTATATCCGTTGTTATATAGAAATTGATCAGTTACGATAAATGCCTTCTTCTTCCCTATAACGTTTTTAAGCTCATCAAGAGCAACTGGCAGACATCCCTTCTTAATATATACCTTTTGAGGTGCTCTAAACCAAAGCATATTTTCTCTCCTCTCAGCTACGGTCTTAATGTTTAGCAAATGTTTTACCCCAACATTATCCGATACGCTATTTCCGCCCCATGATCCGCAACCAAGGGTCAAGGACGGAGCCAGTTTAAAGTTGTACAAATCACCAATCCCACCGTGGGATGAAGGTGTATTCAATAGAATTCTACAAGTTTTCATTCTGGCAGTAAATTCATCGTATTTCGCTTGTTGAGTTAATGGATCAAGATAAATCGAAGCTGTATGACCATAACCGCCGTCTGCGATCAGGCGCTCTGCTTTATCTACTGCATCACTAAAGTCCTTTGCCTTGTACATTGCAAGAACTGGCGATAGCTTTTCATATGCAAATTCTTCTGTCAGCTCCACGCTTTCGACTTCACCAATCAAAATTTTTGTGCCTTCTGGAACGGTAACACCAGATAATTCAGCAATTCTATAGGCGGACTGACCAACGATTTTCGCGTTCAATGCTCCATTAATAATGATGGTTTTACGCACCTTATCAAGGTCTGTTTTATTTAGAAAATGGCACCCTCTATTCTTAAACTCTTCCTTAACCTTTTTATAGATCTTATCAAGCACTATTACTGACTGCTCAGAAGCACATATCATGCCGTTATCAAATGTTTTCGAATGTATAATTGAATTAACTGCAAGGAGAATATCTGCTGATTCGTCAATTATAGCAGGGGTATTTCCAGGACCTACACCAATGGCTGGCTTACCGCTGGAATAAGCAGAAGTAACCATTCCGGGGCCGCCTGTGGCAAGGATGAGATCCGAGGCTCTCATTACAAAATTGGTCATCTCCAGAGAAGGTATATCAATCCAATCAATGATTCCCTCGGGAGCACCAGCTTCAACAGCTGCTTTTAGTACAATTTTCGCAGCCTCAATAGTGCATCTCTTAGCTCTTGGATGGGGACTTAATATAATACCATTTCTTGTTTTTAGAGCAATCAGTGTCTTAAATATGGCTGTTGATGTGGGGTTAGTGGTAGGGATTACAGCTGCAATAACACCTATTGGTTCTGCTATTTTCTTCATTCCATATGCCTTGTCTTCTTCAATAACTCCACATGTTTTCACATGTTTATAGGCATTGTAAATGTATTCAGCAGCATAATGGTTTTTAATAACCTTATCTTCTACAACACCCATTCCTGTTTCTTCAACTGCCATCTTCGCAAGAGAAATCCTCTGTTTATTTGCAGCTGTTGCGGCTGCCAGAAAAATCTTATCCACCTGCTCCTGAGAGTATGTTGCAAAAACCTTCTGGGCTTCTTTAAGTTTTACCAGTGCAGTTTTTAGTTTTTCTACCTTATCAATTGGTTCTCTGTTTTCTTTTTTGTTCATACTCAGCTCTCCTTTATGTTTGATTATACCGGTCAGAACATTGTTATAATTTTAACAATGTACGTTAAAAAATATATAACCCCCTATTTATAAGAAGGTATAATTTTAAATTGTTAATATTTTAACAATTTCAGTGGTTAATGTAAATAGCAAATTGTAAAATTTTTTCTGATTTTTTGCACATTTTCTTATGCAATATTTTTTAAAGCTGGCTATGTGCTAATTCTACGACATCTTCAACTGAAAATGATTTTTGACTTTTTTCTTCTTGTCCAATATACAATAAATACTCTATATTCCCTTCAGGTCCTTTTATAGGTGAATAAGAAAGACCTTTAATACTAAACTCTAAACCACGAACCATCTCAATTATTCCTTCAATAACTTCCCTATGAACAGCCTTATCTTTTACAACACCCTTTTTTCCGATCTTCTCCCTACCTGCTTCAAACTGCGGCTTTATGAGGCATACCATATCTGCATCAGGTTTTAAAATCTTCTTTGCTGGTATTATAATTTTTTTAAGGGAAATAAACGAAACATCGGCTGATGCAAAATCCACCATTTCACCAATATCCTCAGGATTCACATATCTAAAATTTGTACGCTCCATAACTATAACCCTATCATCGTTCCTGAGTTTCCATGCAAGCTGGCCATATCCCACATCAACTGAATATACTTTCTGTGCGCCATTTTGGAGCATACAGTCTGTAAATCCTCCCGTGGATGCACCAATATCAAGGCATATCTTACCATTTAGATTAATACTAAAATCATTTATCGCCTTTTCAAGTTTCAACCCTCCCCTACTTACATAGGGAAGCCGATTACCTTTAATCTCAATTTCAGCATCTTCATGGACTTGAAAACCTGGCTTATCCTCACGAATTCCATTAACAAAAACAATGCCTTCCATTATAGCTCTACGAGCTTTTTCGCGACTGTCAAACAATCCTTTATTAACAAGATTTACATCTAAACGTTCTTTAGGCATTTTATTTCACCATAAGCTTCTTTATTTTTTAACATCTTTACAACTCTCTCTTGTAATCCCACCGCATCAAGACCATATTTCTGGAACAGCAAATCCCTTCTACCCTGTTCTATAGGTTTGTCCGGAAAAGCAACCACTTCAACTTGAACATTTATATTCGCTTGGTTTAATTTACTTAGTGCTATGCTTCCAAATCCTCCGCTCTCTACGTGATCCTCAACCGTCATTACCAAACGGGTTTTATTCGCTGACTTGCAAAGCACATCCACATCAAATGGTCTTATAAAACGATAATAAATAATATCGCAGTGTATACCTTGTAGCTGGAGTTCTTTTGCCGCTTCCATCACTGCCTCTACCCTCTGTCCTGTCACTGCAATTGTTATGTCCTCTCCATCCATAAGCTTTACAGCTTTTCCGTACTCAATAGGGATATCTGGTACAATGTTTCGCTTACCCTGACCCCTCGGGTACCTGATAGCAATAGGCCCCTCACCTTGTTCAACAGTAAAATCAAGCATTTTCTCCAATTCGTCATAATCGGCTGGCGACATCATCGTAATATTGGGCAGAGTTGAAAATAATGCGATATCGTATACACCCTGGTGAGTTTCACCGTCTTCGCCAACTATTCCGGCTCTGTCAATAGCAAATGTGACATTTAGATTCATTAACGATACATCATGTAAAATTTGGTCATATGCTCTTTGTAAAAAGGATGAGTATATGGCAACAAAAGGTCTTAAACCCTTAACTGCTAACCCAGCTGCCATCGTAACTGCATGCTGCTCGGCAATTCCAACATCGAAAAACCTCTTTGGATATCTTTCACTAAAAAGGCTAAGGCCTGTTCCTTCAGGCATAGCTGCAGTAATTGCTAATATGTTTTCGTGCTCTTGCGCCAATTCTACAAGCTTTCTTCCAAAAACATTTGAAAAGCTACCATTGCTTTTTTTTATTACTTTTCCCGTGTCAATATCAAAAGGGGAAATACCATGATATTTTTGTGGTTTTTCTTCTGCCGGAGTGTATCCCCGCCCTTTTTTTGTACAAACATGAATTAAGATGGGTCCTTCCATTTCTTTAAGCTTTTGTAACACATCACGCATCTCCGAGATGTTATGCCCATCAATTGGACCATAATAGTGAAAACCTAGTTCTTCAAAAAGCACTCCTGGGAGCAATAAATACTTCAATGAGCCTTTAAATTTATGAAATATTTTTCTAGCTGATTTACCTATTGCAGGAATATTATCAACCAATGATTGAAAATCATTTCTTACTTTATAGTAAATGGGCTCGGTCCTTATTCTGCTAAGGTAACGTGACATGCCACCAACATTTTTAGATATTGACATTTCATTATCATTTAAAATAACAATCAAATTGGTTTTACTATTACCTGCGTCATTTAATGCCTCAAAGGCCATGCCACCAGTTAATGCTCCATCGCCAATAACTGCAATAACACTATTTTTTTCTCCAAGTAGATCCCTTGCTCTAGCCATTCCCAGTGCAGCCGAAATGGAAGTAGAACTGTGACCTGTGTTAAAGCTATCGTGTACACTTTCTGTTGTTTTAGGAAAACCCGAAATACCATTCATCTGCCGAATGGTTTCAAGGGAATCCTTTCTTCCCGTTAATACCTTATGAACATAAGTTTGGTGTCCAACATCCCATATTATCTTATCTGTGGGGGAATTGAACACAGTATGTAAAGCTATGGTTAGCTCAACTACACCCAAGTTTGACGCAATATGTCCACCTGTTTGGGAAATTTTATCTATTAAAAAAGCTCTGATTTCCTCAGCAAGAGTCTGGAGACAACAGAGCTTAAGTTCTTTTAAATCTTCAGGTCCTTGAATACTCTCCAACACACCTGTTGAACACATGCATTTTTGCATTTTCAATCTATATCCCTTCTTAACTATTACTTAATTCAAGACTGTATGATAAACTCATACTTTTATAGTTTACTAAACAATAAATTTTAAATCAATTACTTATTTCCATTTTCTGATGTAAATATGGAAAGAAGAGAGCCCACTTTATAAACAATTAAATTGCTATTGTTCATAGCGTATTTTTTAGCAAAAGCTTTTCCACCTACTGTTAGTGCTGCTATTAGTCCACCAATAATGGCTTCAATCCACCCTGATTGTGCTTTACCTGAAAACATATGGAATACAATTGCTGTTCCAGCCGATCCACTTACAACGCCGCAAATATCTCCAATTACATCATTACAAATGCTAGATACCTTGTCGGCATTTCTGATCAAACGTATAGCTTGTTTTGCACCTTTATATTTCTTAGACGCCATAGCATGAAATGGTTTCTCATCTGATACAGTCACAGCAACACCAATTACATCAAACATTACACCTATAAAAACAATGGCGAGAACTACAACCAATGACAAAAGAACAGATACTTTTTCAAACAACCCTGTAGATATAAACAAAATGCTTAGTGACAAGAAAAAAGATATAAGGGTTACTTTAATAGCCCATATGCTTTGCTCTTTTTTAGGGCGCCCCTTCACTTTTTTTACAGGTAAGCGCCTTTCCTTTGATACTTTATATTTTTTACTTGATTGAGCTGGGTTCATTAATGCATTTTTGCTGTTATATTTTCCCATTACCTATACCAATAACATTTTAAGTACAAACCTTAATTCATATAGGATGGCGATATACAAAGTAAATTTTGCGGCTTAGGTCAGGCAGGATTTCCCCAAGGCATACTGAGTCGTCGCCGAATCAGTTGTTTCCATTTAAATGCCTTGCCGACAGGTTGCCCTCGTCGTAGCCTGATCACCACTTAGTCCACACTGCAATCCCATGTATATCTGATGTACAGTCTAGGGGTTTTCCCCTAAAGTCTTATTTGCTTCTAGCCTCTTTTGCAAAGTATATTTCAAATGGCAATAATGTATGGTGTTGGCCTTACACCAAAACATCTGATCCATTATCCCTATAGCTCCACTCAAGGCAGGCTACACTGCTCACAGCACCAAAATGTGGAACCGCATAGCAGGTTCTTCCCGTTACGTAGTCAAGGTATGTAGCATTGCCAGCGCAACCTGTCTCCCACATATACGGGTCTCCACGGTAGTGGGGTCATTTTCTACATGCCATTGTAGAATGCCCCAAAACCTTAACTCCCAGCATCAACCCATCACTGGGCGTAACAAGCCAACACCAGGAACTTCATCGATGTGCCCTTTAACGGATTTTTAGGCCCGTCTTCAAAGCAAACAGTACCAACTAGAATACTGCGCCATCCTAGATGTTAAGTATTCAGGTAATACATACTTACCACCTGAAGATGGGAATATTATAGCACAGCTAAAACAGGAGTGCAAAGTAATAAATTAACTTATTATATGTCTTAAAAGTCCTCCAATCGCCATGAGTTACGGTACACAAGCTGAACTGTATCAGGTGTTGGAAACTCAATTGGAAGCCATATATATGAGCAGCGTTCGAAATTTTGAGTATTGTGGCGTTCTGCCATATGAATGAATAGCCCAGGCTTTCCTTCCACAGGAAATACATAAGTGCTCTGTGATTCAAAAGTAGTACCCGTTACGTCATTAACACAGGGATCTCCCATATCTGTCCATGGACCCAAGAGACTTTCTGCTCTAAAATACTTCGCAGGATTCGCACTCCATGAGGTAAGACCTGAGGTAAACATGAAATAATATCCATTATGATAAAGTATAGAAGCAGCTTCCCTCCAGTAGGCCACATCTATCCTTTGATAAACATCTGTAAAAGAAAGATAGTCGTCACTTAGCTTAACAACATGAAGACATCTATCGGCATTGGGATCATCCCAGCTACTGCCGGGGCTTACATGCCGATCATAAATAAAATATCCAGAGCCATCTTTGTCTTTATAAACCGTGCAGTCCCGCACATAACCATCATGGTCTATAGGACGAGTATAACCGTGCCATTCATATTGGCCATTGACAGTGCTACAGCTTGCAACACCTGCTTCGGCTGTACCAATATCAAAGCCGTGGTCTCCAGGATATTTTACATAATGGCACCATAATACAAACTTCTTCGTTTTTTCGTTATACACTATCTTGGGGCGTTCAAAACGCATAGGACCATATAGAGGATGATCCAGATGGGTTGAACAATGTAAAATCACACCTTCATACGTCCAATTGTACAGATCTTTCGAGCTATACATCACTACTCCAACGTTTGTTGTTTGACCTCCCTGGCCTAAAGGAGCAGCAGGTAGGGGGCGAAGTGACATACCATACCAGTAGTATGTGTCATCCACATGAATCATGCCACCGTCGCTTGCATTAATTATATTACCATCAGTATCCATCCACGGTATATATTCGTTAAGCTCACCATTTGTAAATTTATCGTAGACCGTCCTATTACTCATGCTTTCCCTCCGTTACGTAGTTTCTATGTCTCCTGCAAGAGGATGGGTAATATTTTTAACTAATGTGTACGGTTTGCAATATAGTACGCAATTTCTTTTAAAAACCAAGCTCTTTCCCCGAATATATCAATATCATTAATTGCTCTCTGCGTTACTTCGTTGAGCATTGTCTTTGCTCCCTCTAAGCCATATAAGGATACATATGTTGTTTTCTTATTCTTCGCATCACTTCCTATGGCTTTACCTAATTCTTCAGTAGTGCTTTCCACATCAAGGATATCATCCTTTATTTGAAATGCTACCCCTATATTTTCTGAATAATTATTAAGAGCCTTAATATGCTCCGATGATGCGCCTAAACAAATTGCAGGTGCAAGAATGCTGGCTTTTATTAGAGCACCAGTCTTCTTTTTGTGCATATCCTTAAGTGTGGTTTCAGTAGTTTGCTTTCCTTCAGATTCCATATCAATGACTTGACCTGCGATCATTCCTTGCTTCCCTGCAGCAGTTGCAACAAAAAGTGAAGCTTCAGCAAACTGTTTTGCATTTTCAGCCGACTGTGTAGCAGATTTCAGTAGTAATTCGAAGGCTTCATTCAGTAATGCATCTCCTGCGAGGATTGCCATGGCTACACCAAAGACTTTGTGATTAGTCAATTTACCTCTACGATAATCATCATTGTCCATAGCAGGTAGATCATCATGGATCAATGAATATGTATGGATCATCTCAATAGCAGCAGCAAAAGGCATAACTTCCGAAACGTCTTTTGACATCATTTTTGCAATTGCTAAGGTCAAAACTGGTCTTATTCTTTTGCCGCCTCCCATAATACTATACCGCATTGCTTCTATTAATTTCTTCTCCGATACATTATCAGAAAGATTGTCAAAATGCTTTAATAAATAATCATTAACCATAGCTGATAAGGTTATTAACTCTTCCTTGAAATTCATTTTATTCCTCCAATATCAGTTCTTCTTCTTTACATTCATTACCATCTTCAACAAGTTGAACTATCTTCTTTTCGATTTCATCAAGTTTTTTTGTGCAATAAGCGGATAATGATACACCTTTTTGAAAAAGCTCAAGCGATTTTTCTAAGGGAATATCCCCCTTTTCAAGAAGTTGAACAATCTCATTTAATTGCTTAACTGCATCCTCATAATTCATATTCTCTTCCATATTTATCTCCCTCAAAAAACACATTTATTCTATAATTTTACCACTTATTAAGCCTGGCGTTCAGCTACACATCTGACCTTACCATCTATGAAAGTGATATCCACCTCATCCCCATTATTTATCTGTGTAATTGATTTAATAATACTTCCATCATGTTTTGTAGTTATACTATAGCCCCTGGATAATACGGTTAACGGGCTAAGCACATCTAACTTTCCACATATAACCGAAAGTGTACTTTTTTCTTTTTCTATATTTTTTTTCATTGAGTCTGTAATGCTTTTTTTAGCAATCTCTAAATCCATTTTCTTTTGATTGATTTTATCTAAGGGATGTCGCAATGAAGGACTCATCATCATTTGTTCTAAATACATTCTCTCACTTTTTATTCTATTTGAAAGAGCCTTTTTTAGGCGCAACTGTAAATCCATAGTGTTTTTTATAAGCATTTCTTTTTCGGGAATAACTAGCTCGGCAGCAGCTGAAGGCGTTGGAGCCCTAAGATCTGCAACGAAATCTGATACTGTAAAATCAGTTTCATGGCCAACAGCCGATATAACAGGTATGTTGGATTTAAAAATACTTCTTGCAACAATTTCTTCATTAAATGGCCATAATTCTTCAATGGAGCCACCACCGCGAGCAATAATTATTACATCAACTGCATTATGGCGATTAATAAAGTCCAATGCATAGGCAATTTGTCCAGCTGCATCTTCTCCCTGAACTTTGACAGGAAATAGTTTTAATATGGTATTAGGAAATCTTCTGAATAAAACATTCATAATATCTTTTATTACTGCACCTGTAGGTGAAGTAACAACACCTATACTTTGTGGAAGATAAGGGATTTTCTTTTTTATATCTGTTCTAAACAAGCCTTCTTTATCAAGCTTTTGCTTTAGTTGTTCATATGCGAGATAAAGATTGCCAAGACCCGCAGGTTCAATACTCTCAGGATAAAGTTGATACGAACCTCCTGCCTCGTAAATTGATACATAGCCTCTTATTATCACCTTTAGACCATCTTCAAGTTTAAACTTAAGTCTTCTATTCTGAGACCTAAACATGACGCATTTAATAACACTTGATTCATCTTTAAGAGTAAAATACATATGCCCAGACGAATGTAACTTAAAATTTGAAATTTCACCGGTTACATATACATTTGATAGTATATTATCATAGGAAAAAAGCCTTTTTATATACATTGTGAGTTGACTTACGCTAATAACTTCCTGCACTGCTAATTCTCCTTTATGGGCTCAATACTTTTGAGTACTTTGCCTAATACACCGTTTATAAAGCTTCCTGATTGATCAGTACTATATTTCTTTGCTAATTCTACGGCTTCGTTAATAGTAACATTAAAGGGAATGTCGTCACGGTATATTAACTCATATATGGCAAGACGTATTATGGCAATATCAACTTTGGGCATTCTTTCTAGACTCCAGCCTTTTGCATGAGCTTTAATTAATTCATCAATCTCTTTTTCATTAGTTCTAACACCATGGATAATATCAAGAAAGAAAGCTCTTTCCAAATTACCCACATCATCCATTTCGCTAATAAATACTTCTATCTGCTCATCTACATCATCATCCCTGAGTTGGAACTGGTATAAAAGTTTCATTGCATTCTCTCGGGAAATTCTTCTACTCAATTCATCCACCCTACCTTACAGTTGTTAAATTATTAAGAATGCTTGTTTTCCATTATTATATACACCCGTTCATAAAGCTGCAAGGGCTAAGTTGTAATATTACATTGCGATTAAAATAAATATATTATATAATGAACCTTGAACTTAACACAAAACTTTACTTAATATTCCGGTTAATGGTAGTTACATTGTACTGGAACTATATTAATTTTAGGGAGGATTTATTATGTATTGTCCAAAATGCGGACAGGAAGTCGGAGATTATACTCAGATTTGCCCGTCTTGTGGTGAGTTGCTCGACAATGACTCAGTAGCCGAGCAAAACCAAAACGTAAGTCAGACTCAAGAGCAAAATCAATATCCGGGTCAAGACCAAAGTCAATATCAGTACTCAGATCAGAACCAGTATCAAAATCAATATCAAAATTACGCTCCCGAGCCGCCTGTAGATAAAATACCCGATTATAAAGTGCAATCAATATTGCTTATAGTTTTTAGCTCTGTTTTATGCTGTGTTACATGTCTTTCTCTTATTGCGTTACCGTTTGCTATAGTAGCTCTTGTAAATTCTAATAAAATTGCAGGCCATATAGCAGCAGGTAATTATGATCTAGCTCTAAAAGCATCAGCAGATACGAAGAAATGGTGCTGGGTAAGTTTTGGAATATTATTAGCTACCGTTGTAATTGGTATCGTATTAAGTATTGTTATGCTTAGTAGCGGCTTTTACAATGAATTTATGAATGAATTTTTGAATCAATATGAGTATTATTACTAATAGACATAGTAAATTAAAAAAGTGGTTAAAAAAATGGCTTGCTTTCTTGAGTAAGCCATTTATCCGTATAATTCTGTTGGTTGTTACCTGTTTGATGATTTTTCTCGCATGTATATTACTCTATAATGTTGATCCATCTAAAAGGCCCCTTACGCCTCCCTGTTCGCTACGCTATTTCACTGGTCTTTATTGCCCTGGCTGTGGGATGACACGAGCTTTGCATGCAGCTTTTCATCTAAGATTTATAGATGCCTTCTCATACAATCTCCTATGGCCTCTAATTGTCTTATTCATATTAGGATCATTCTATATATGGTTCTTTTTCCTACTTACAGGTAAAGACCCATTTATAGCTGTAAATTCATTTTTTAAAAAGCATTCTTACACCGGATGGGTAGCCGTTATAGTGCTATTTACCTTTTGGGTTTTAAGGAACATTCCCATATATCCTTTTACTCTGCTTGCTCCTTGAGCAATTATATTACCCTTTTGTTTTATAATAGTTCTTAAGAGTATCTTGCTTATTACCATGAATCTCATTCGTTATACGCTAACAAACAGGTCCATAATAGTAAAACCTGCAATCGACATAGCCACAACATATGCAATTAGAAGGATTATAACCCAAAGTAGTGATGCCCGTGAAAGATTTCTCCGATGAATATTTCCTTTTGATGAAAAAGCCCAAACTGCCATAAAAATAATGTTGACTATAGGTATAAGAAAAACTAATATAGTTAACATCCAATCTCCAACACCTAAAACTTTTAGTTCTTTCTCAGAGGCAGTACTATTTGCTTTATCTTTTTTCATCTCAGGTTTGATTGTTTCTTGACAAATTTGACTTACTTGCTCTTCTTTGTTGTCCTCAGCTAACTCTAACTCAAGCCGGGTATCCAACAAACTGTCATTATCATTTTTATCTCTATTCACTTCTCTACCCCCTATATTTTTCCTAAAAGCGGAATGAGTCCGCCATAGTCGTGCAGTTGATTATCTCCAAGATTTATCCATTCAACATTATATTTATGTAAAAACTCCTTAATTTCATCTTTGCTATCAATAGCATCAATACTCCCTGAAAAAGCCAGAGTGTTTTTGCCTATAAACCCCGCAGTTCCTCCAATAAATCCATAGTTTAGTCCAGATAAAACTATATTTCTCTGAGGAGGCAATTTCAACACATCAAATCCCTCAAGGCGTGCAGCCTTTTCAATTGAAGGATCATCAGTAATAATGCTTTTATTTGTTATCGGCAACACTGAACACTTTGTATAACCTTGATTTACATGTACTAAGCGTATCTTGAGACGAGATAGCAACCCTACAATTACAGGATCGGTATACTTCGTATTATGGAATGCTACATCTCCAACTATTGCAACATTATAAGGTATATCTAAAGGATAATGCTTGTTAAGTATTGACGCTCCTTTATATACACGGAAACCATAATCTTTGAGTTGCTGATAAAAATACTCAGGCATTTGAGGTTGACAAACTATTATATCTTCAAATATATGGGTTATTTGCATGTCCACATGTGCCGAAACAGGCTCACTTAAGCCATTAAAGCAAGGTATTTCTAACAAGTTTATCCCATAACTTTGTAAATTGTTTTTCATCTTAATTTCCATTCGTTCATCAATTGCCAGTAGATAAACTTCCAACTCAGGAAACAAAGTTTGCTTTATAAAAACCAAAATTCACACCTTTCTGCTATTTGACATATAATATTTACAGCCAGAGGTTTTTAGGATCCGAAACCTTTAGGCTTTATAAATAGAGCGCCGCATCCTCCTGGGTGCGGCATTCATTCCCCTACTTTTTCAAGTATACTACGTAATTGCGAAAGGCTATCCATAGGTATTGCCAAACCTTTTTGACTTGGTTTATAGACATCTTCATCTGAATCATACCAAAATGTTCTTATATCAATGTATTCTCTGCCACCTTTAGATACATGCTTTATATGTATTTCTTCGCGGGTGTTTTTTGTTATTTTCCCAAGCAAATCCTCTTTATCCCAAAATGAAGCCATTGTATTACCTCTTTCCTTGTAGTGCATATAAAAATATTGACTATCTTTGTATGTATTATATCACAGCAAAACTTATCGCCGCAATAAACTATTTAATTGAAGAAGAGCCAGGAAAAATTAGTTGTCGATTTCTTAATAATATTTTGTGCAAATTAGGAGAAAATAATTTTGAAATTGTTAAAATTTATCCTTTATAAATGTTACCTAGTATTTTTAATGCAATGAAGGTCATACTAAATGCAAGATCCTATTTAGAAGTAATTTTTTTACGTTATTAGGATCAAAAAGGTTTCCGGCTGTTAAGCAGCACAGAACCTTTACACTCTAGTAAAGGAGTTGTCATTATGAGAACACCTATTGACAGATTGGCAGTCCTACTCATGATTGTGGGAGCATTAAACTGGCTGATGGTCGGGCTTTTTGGATTAGATTTAGTAGCCAGCATTTTCGGTGGCGCCGAAGCATTAGGTAGCCGAATCATTTATTCACTGGTAGGAATAGCTGGAATTTATAGTATCAGTCTTTTGTTCAGGGAAGCTCCTGTAAATGAGTGAAAACCCGGCTTTCCATCCACTCCCGCAATTAACCTTTAGGAGTTAAACCTCCTTTGTGATAAGGAAAGGGATCCCCCTAATACCTTATTGCTGGCATTGGCGCATCACAAAATGCGCCTTTCTGCCATACATATGCGGTACTTTACTGTTCTAAGGAGCAAAATAAATAGTGTATCCTCACACCACTTGACTAATAGGAATTGTTTCAAGATTAATGGTTAATAAAAGCCTTTCTTTGTAATCAAATTCTATTTTCTCAACTTTCAATTCTAAAGGCTTTAAAACTTCATTAATTTCATGTTTAATTTTACTCTCCATAACATCAACAACCACTGTTTTTTCCATAGACACCCCTCAATGCATCGTGGAAATAATTACTAAAATAGTTTTATTGATTTTATATTATTTCCCTGAAAAATAAAAGACTTCCTGATTAGATAGGAAGTCCCGGTTATAGAGGGCTAATATTTTAACTTACTTGAGTACAAATTTTTTGATGTTACGATGTTACTTGTTATAAATTGGTCTTTTATTTATTTTGCAATAATAAACTCAATTCTTCTATTTCTATTACGTCCATCGTAAGTATTATTATCGTCTATGGGCTGGAATTCGCCGCATCCAGCAGCTGTTAGCCTTGATGGATCTAAGCCAAGGTTGTTAACCAAATATACAACTACATTTGTTGCTCTTCTTGTAGATAACTCCCAATTAGATGGAAAAAGAGCAGTGTTTATGGGTACAGTATCGGTATGTCCTTCAACTATAATATCGTTATCTAAATCCTTTAGTGAGTTTGCTAAAAATGTAAGAGTACTTTTACCCTCTTCTAAGATTTCAGCGCTTCCAGGTTCAAACAGAATTTGCGAATTCAGTCTTACAATAAGAAAATTATTCTCTTCAATAATATCTACTAAATCCATAATACCTAACTCTTCAAAGTCCTTTTCTATCTGTGTCCTTGCTGCCGAGAGTTTTTGTTCCTTAATTTTTTCCTTGTCATCAAGTATGATTTCTCCAGCATTTTCAATATAGCGTTCGTTGTCAACTATTTTGTCACCCGTATCATCAGGATTAACGAAATTTACTGTTAATATCCTTTTGCCCGCATTTTGTTTTAAACTTTCACCACTTAAACTGCCGGCAAAAGAGGTTCTTATTGAAGTTGCAGCGCTTTCAAACTTCTGCGCATCGACAGTCGCCATGGAAAAGAGCAGCACAAAAAAACAAACAAGATTTGTCATTAGATCACCATATGTAGTTAACCAAGAACCACCATCATCGCCCTCAGGTGGTTTTCTTCTTTCTCTTGCCATTTATACACCGCCTAAATATATAATACCCCATTTTTAGCCAATAGTGTTGGCGCTACCGGTATTTGTTTCATCTGAAGCAATGAGTTTTTCATATTCCATCCTCTGATCAGGAGATAGGAATGTTTTTAACCTGTGTTCCATAATCCGTGGGTTTTCTCCAGACTGAATTGACAAAACCCCTTCAATGATCATTTCCTTTAGCCTCATCTCATCCGAACTTAGCTCCTCCAATTTTGTTGCAATAGGAGCACATATCCAGTTTGCCAATACACAGCCATAGAAAGTGGTTACCAATGCGAGTGACATTGCAGGACCAATCGCTGCTGGGTCATCCAAAGCCTTAAGAAGATTTATTAACCCCAACATTGTTCCTATCATACCCCAAGCAGGAAACTGAGCATTGAAAGTCTTAAATATAGCTATACCTTTTCCGTGTCTTATAGCCATATTATCGAGTTCTAACTGCATGGAATCTCTGATAATTTCAGGTTCTACACCATCAACAACAAGCTCCAGTGCTTTTTTCAAATAATTATCCTCAATGTCCTCTTGTCCTGACTCTAAAGCCAAAAGACCTTCTCGTCTTGCTTTTTGGGACATCTCCACGAGCATTTGAATTGTTCTAAAAGGTGACTGTAGCTCTCTTCGAAAAAGTTTTGGAAGTGCCTTAAAAACATTTTTAAAGTCTTCAAGACTAAAGGCAACAAGTGTAGATGCAATCCCTCCGCCCGCTGTAACTACTAACGAACTTACACTAAGAAACGAGGTAATGTCTCCTCCATCGTACATGCCGTAAATTAGAAATGCAATTCCTAATACAATACCTAATAAAGTTGCAAGATCCATAAATCATACTCCCATCTTGAAAGTACTATTTTTTTGTTATATATAACAAAAGAATGTATAATTAATTTTAGTTTCTTAAGGATATATCGTAATATTTGCGTTGTAACTTAATAAGTGCAAAACAGAATTATTCGAAAGTGTGTAATAATTGATAAAAACTACTATTACTAATACTATAAATATGTTGCATTTTTATACATTAAGATGTATAATCATACAATACATTTTCTTTGGAGGGGTATCATGAAACATCTATTATGTTTAAACGATTGGACTTCGGAAGAAATATTGGCGGTATTAGACTTAGCCGATAAGTTGAAGTACGAAAATAAAAATAAAATTGCGCATGATCATCATCTTAAGGGAAAAACTTTAGGAATGATTTTCTCTAAATCATCAACACGTACCCGAGTCTCCTTTGAAGTAGGTATGCACCAATTAGGTGGTTATGCCTTGTTTTTAAGTTCTTCGGACATACAAATCGGGCGTGGAGAGACTGTTCACGATACAGCCAAAACATTGTCAAGATATTTAGATGGTATAATGATTCGTACATTTATGCAAAAGGATGTGGAGGACTTAGCTGTATACGGGAATATCCCCATTATTAACGGTCTAACCGATGAGTTGCATCCATGCCAAATCTTGGCCGATTTAATGACAATAAGAGAGAAAAAAGGGACACTTAAAGGACTCAAAGTATGTTATGTTGGTGATGGAAATAATATAGCACATTCTTTATTGATCGGATGTGCAAAAACCCAAACTAATATTTCAATAGCCACTCCAAAAGAATATTTATGCATGCAAAAATATATTGATATAGCCATGGGTATTGCAAGTGAAACTGGCAGCAATATCGAAATACTAACCGATCCCAAACAAGCTATTAAAGATGCTGATGTTGTTTATACCGATACTTGGGCTAGTATGGGGATGGAAGATGAAAAGGAACAGCGTGCAATTATCTTCGCTCCATACCAAGTGAATGAGGAATTATTTTCATTAGCAAAACAGAATGCAATATTTATGCATTGTCTGCCTGCTTACAGAGGATTTGAAGTAGATAAGGCCATAATAGATGGTCCAAATTCTGTGGTGTTCGATGAAGCTGAAAATCGTCTCCATGCACAAAAAGCTGTAATGGTTAAATTGCTTTCAGATTAAACTTATAAAACTAACACAAAGTGCCCAGAGTTATTGTAGTATTATGGTAACATATCAATTCAACTCTGGCATCAACCCTACATCAGCAAGATGATTTTTTGATTGTCAACTATTATAGGAGGTCTTTTTTTGGATTATTCATTCATAATTAGGCGTGCTGTACCCGAAGATGCACCAGCTGTTTATCAAATTCTACAAAAAGCTTTCAAAGAATATGCACAAGCTGCAGGTGTTAAAGAACTTGAAGCGCTTAATGAAAGCATTTCAGATGTTGAACACGAAATAAAAAACAAAGTTGTTTATATTGCAGTTATTGACAACTTAATTATTGGTACTATTCGTGTAGAAATAATCGGAGATGAATCCTTTATAAGCAGGTTTGCAGTTAACTCTTCTTATCGAAATATCGGTGTTGGAAAAGCCTTGATGAACCTTGTTGATAAGCATTTACAGTTAGAAGGTGTTAAAAGTGTATCCCTATATACCGCTTCCAAGTATGGAACACTGATGCGTTTTTACTATGGTCATGGCTTTTATGTAGAATCCGTCAGCCATGACAGAGGATATCCGCGTGCTCGGATGGTGAAGGAGTATCCAAGAAAATAGACGTTCATTTCTGAACGCCTACCTAAATTCATATTTATCAATATATGTTCTGTGCTTTTTATAGCATTTGCATTGATTCTATTGCCTTTGCAGCAATATTTTCTGCGGTTAATCCGTAAATTTCAAGTAATTCATATGGGTTACCTGATTTTCCGAACTTATCTTCAATTCCAACCATTTTTACAGGCACTGGATATTCGCTGGTAACTACTTCAGCAACTGCGCTTCCAAGCCCACCCATAATAGTATGCTCTTCTGCTGTAACGATACATCCTGTTTCTTTTGCAGCCTTAATAATAATATCCCTGTCTATTGGTTTAATGGTGTGGATATCAATTACTCTGGCATTAATGTCCTGTTCTGCAAGGATTTTAGCTGCCTCAAGAGCATATTGAACCATAAGGCCATTAGCAATAATACTTACATCGGTACCATCTTTTAGCACCATGCCTTTTCCAAATTCAAATTTTGTATTTTCATCATAAATTTGAGGTACTGCTAAACGCCCAAACCTTAAATAAAATGGACCATCATTTTCAATTGCTGCTTTTACAGCAAACCTTGAAGATGCAGCATCACAAGGGCTAATAATGGATATATTGGGGATGGAACGCATTATTGCGATATCTTCAATTGCCTGATGAGATGCACCATCCTCACCAACTGATATCCCCGCATGAGTTGCACCTATTTTAACATTAAGGTTGGGATAACATATGGAGTTTCTTACTTGCTCAAAGGCTCTTCCTGCTGCGAAAACTGCAAATGAACTTGCAAATACAATTTTCCCACATGTTGCCAAACCTGCTGCAGTACACATTAAATTTGCCTCAGCTATTCCCATATTAATATGCCTATCTGGATACTTTTTTTGAAATCCATCTGTTTTCGTAGATTTTGATAAGTCAGCATCCATAACAATTATTCTTTCATCAGATCCAAATTCGACCAATGCATCGCCATAAGCTGCACGGGTTGCTATATTACCTGCCATAAACATTCACCCTCCGTTATCTGAAAATTACACTTTA
Organism: Clostridiaceae bacterium; assembly: GCA_012519655.1. Taxonomy (GTDB): domain Bacteria; phylum Bacillota; class Clostridia; order DSM-8532; family DSM-8532; genus Thermoclostridium. Next base: position 37,387 of record JAAYPS010000065.1, read on the forward strand.
GCTTTTTGCACATACTTGCGCAAAATGTGTTATGCATCTAATGATGCCAAATACTCATCCAACTCTGCTATAGCTCTATCGCGTTCTTCAGGTTTTGGTGCAACACCATGCCAACCTGCCTGACCTTCCATAAAGGAAACTCCTTTTCCTTTAATTGAATGAGCAACAATCATATTTGGTTTTCCTTTTTGATTTTTAGCATTCTCAATAGCTTTTTCAATCTGCTCATAATCATGGGCATCTATGGATTGAACATACCATCCAAAAGCCTCAAATTTATCTGCGATTGGTTCAGGATTCATTACATCTGTGATTTTACCATCAATTTGTAATCCATTATAGTCAACAAAGCAAATCATGTTATCGAGTTTATAATGTGCTGCTGCCATGGATGCTTCCCAAATTAGTCCTTCTTCAAGTTCTCCATCTCCCAAGCCCACAAATACGCGATAATCTTTATTGTCGATTTTTCCAGCCAAAGCCATACCAACAGCGGCAGACATTCCTTGAGCTAAAGAACCTGTAGACATATCTACACCCGGAACCGTTCTCATATGTGGATGACCTTCAAGATAACTATCTGTTTTTCTAAGCGTCTCCAAATCTTCTACAGGGAAAAAGCCTCTTTCTGCAAGTGTTGAATAAAGTACAGGAGCACAATGACCTTTTGACATCACGAACCTATCTCTATCAGGATTTTTAGGTTCTTTAGGATCAATATTCATTTCCTTGAAATATAAATAGGTCATAATATCTGTAATTGACAAAGAACCTCCTGGATGACCACTACCTGCGGAACAGGTTGCCCTTAGAATTCCTTTTCGGATGTTTGTTGCTGTTTTTTTCAAAGACAATATTTCCTTTTGTTCCATAAACACAGTCCTTTCTATCTGAAATTGATATATAAATTTTCTATACGTATAACTATATATTATGTAATTATAAGCAATTAAAAGTATAACTTAAAAATATAACTACGTCCAGTTAATCAGCTCTAAAATTTGAATGCTATTTGAATTATTAAAATACTAATTCCAATAAATTGAAAACAAAAAACTAATTACTATGGTGGGATGTAAAGCCTTCTCCTAACACCTCTCGTACATCAGTTAGTAATACAAAGGCATTTGGGTCGATTTTTTTTACTTCATTTTTCACTTTATGGATCTCCTCTTTTTTAACCACACATAACAATATCATATATTGATTTTCTGTATACATTCCCTTCCCATATAAGCCAGTAACGCCTCTGTCAATACTATCCATTAATGCTTGGGCAATTTTTTCCGACTCACGCGATATAATCATTAAAGATTTTGAAAAGTTTAACCCTTCAAGGAAAGTATCAAGTGTACGTGCCGATACAAATAACGCAACCACAGCGTACAATCCCAGCCTGAAACTTTTGAAAACTATAGTTGCCAACACAACCACCAGTCCGTCAAGAAACATTAACAATTTCCCTACAGGTATCCAGGGAAACACTTTGTGAAGGAGTGCTGCAGCCATATCTGTACCACCTGTACTAGCTTCTTCTTTAAAAACGAAGCCAAGACCAATACCGGATGTAAAACCACCCGCTAATGCAAATAATAAGAAGTCTGGAGAATCCTGTGATCCTGGCGTTGCCATATAATGAACAATGTTGTTCTGCAGCCAAGGTCCTGTCAAGTCAACAATGACCGACAAAACCACAGTTCCTATTAATGACTTAATTATAAAATGTCTGCCTTTATACTTAAAACCAGTAATAAATAGTGGAATATTCATTGCAAGCATTGCTATACCTACAGGAATTCTTTCTTTGGATACATGGAACACAACCGTAGCAAGTCCTGAAACACCGCCAGGTGCTATTTTAAACGGAATAAGAAATATATTCATGGATAGAGCAAGTATTAAGGCTCCTAAAAAAATCTGGAGTAGTGATGTAACTCTATTGAGTGAAAATTTCACATAATACACCCTCTTATAAGTATTCATTCATAGTTTGCGGCAATTCTTCTGCAATCATTCAAGATTTAGAATTGTAGCCTATAAATATTCTATAAGAACATTACTTCTACTGAATAATTATAGCATACCACCCTTCAAAAAGGGTAAAAGAAAAACCGGGCTTCACCCGGTCCTGTTCATTTAAGTAATAAATCCTGGATAAACCAGGTAATTATAATAGAGAATCAGAATATAACTATCCTAACTCTACATTTTATACACTAAGGTAAATCAATTATTCCAATCCATATTTCTTCTTAAATCTGTCTACGCGTCCACCTGTATCAACCAATTTCTGTTTGCCTGTGAAAAACGGATGACATTGAGAACAAATTTCAACACGAAGCTCCTTCTTTGTTGAGCCTGTTTCAAATTCAAAACCGCATGCACATTTAACAACTGATTTTTCGTAATTTGGATGTATACCTTGTTTCAAGTTTATCACCTCTTTATTGGCTAATTATCTATTCTACATGCCTCTAACATGCTTGTTCTAAAAAGTGCCGAATGTCATTATAGCATAACGTTTCTGGCATATCAAGTAGAAATTTATTTTTTATATCCGTCCGGGTGAGTGGAATGCCATTTCCATGCCGACTCAATAATTGTTTCAATACTATTATACTTTGGATACCAGTTCAATTCTTTCTGGATTTTGTCTGAAGATGCAACAAGCACTGCAGGATCCCCAGGGCGTCTATCGGATATTATCTCTTTTATAGGTTTTCCAGTAACGTATCTTGCAGTTTCAATCACTTCTTTTACTGAAAATCCCATTCCATTCCCTAGGTTATATATGCTGCTGTCGCCACCTTCTCTTAGGCGCTTTAATGCAAGGATGTGTGCATCAGCCAAATCAGTTACATGAATATAGTCCCTTATACATGTTCCATCTGGGGTATCGTAATCATTACCAAAGACATATATTGCCTCTCTCTTGCCCAAGGCTGTCTGTAGTATTATCGGGATTAGATGGCTTTCAGGTGTATGATCCTCACCAATTTTTCCGCTTTCATGTGCCCCTGCTGCATTGAAATATCTAAGGCATGTGTATTTAATGCCATAGGCTTCATCGCACCATTTTAGCATTTTTTCAACAGCAAGTTTTGTTTCACCATAAGGGTTTGTAGGCTGAGTTCTATCTGTTTCAACAATTGGAATATTTTCAGGCTCACCATATGTTGCAGCAGTCGATGAAAAAACAATGTAATTAACACCATGTTCTTTCATTTTCCCCAGCAATACCATTGTAGCAGCTACATTATTATTGTAATATTCTAAAGGCTCGTATATACTTTCTCCGACAAGTGAAAACGCTGCAAAATCTATAACTGCATCAATTTTGTTTTCGGAGAACACCTTTTCTAAAAATATAGCATCTCTTAGGTCTCCTTGATAGAATTTGCCCCCCATAAGTGATTCCTTGTGACCTTTTACCAAGCTATCAACCACCACAACTTCTTCCCCTACTTCGAGAAGCTCCGCAACAGTATGACTTCCTATATAACCCGCCCCACCAGGTACTAATATAGCCATCTTATGACCCCCCTCATCCCCTTTTAAATAGGGTAATTCTGATTAATGTCTAAACTAAATCAATTTCTTGACCGCCATCTCCAATTTCTGATATATAAAAGCTTGCGCTATAGCCTATCTTTCTTTCGTATTCTTGGCCAACCTGACTGATAAATTCATCAATGCTGTCATCACGAACCAGACTTACGGTACAACCACCGAATCCAGCTCCCGTCATTCTTGAGCCTAAAACGCCATTTATTTTTCTTGCTTCTTCAACTAATGTATCCAACTCATCGCCTGTAACCTCATATAAATCTCTTAGTGAGTTATGCGACTCATTCATTAGTTTTCCAAACTGGATTAAATCATTGTTCTTAAGTGCCTTTACCGATTCTAATACTCTTTCGTTTTCATATACTACATGCTCCACACGTTTTCTTATTACTTCATCTGTTATCAGTTCTTTATGTGTCAAAAAGTCCTGTACTGATACTTCCCTTAAAAATTTAATATCGGGTAATGCCTTTTGAAGGATGCTAAGACCTTGCTCACATTCATTTCTTCTTTCATTATATTTTCCAGCGCCAAGGCTTCTTTTCTTATTTGTATTTGAGATAACTATTTTGTGGCTTCCCAATTTTAAAGGCACTAATTCATAGTCTAAATCTCTACAATCTAAGAATATTGCCATATCCTTTTTCCCCATTGCAGATGCAAACTGATCCATAATGCCGCATTTTACGCCAACATAATTATGTTCTGCTATTTGTGATATTTTTGCCAGCTCTACCATATCAATATCACGTTTAATACCTTTAGCAGCATCTCCCATACTTACCAAAGCCAATGCGGTAGCTATTTCAATTGCAGCAGATGATGACAAGCCACTTCCTAACGGAACTTTATCTTCATATAATAAATCGCAACCACAAAGCGAATACCCTGCCTTCTGTAGTTCATCGGCAACACCGAGCTGATAATTTCCCCATTTCAAATCCTTATATTGTTCTAAATGATCTAAATCGGCATTTACCATTTGTTTCAAGTCGGTTGCAATAAGGTTTATCTGTCTGTCACTTCTTGGCCTTGCCAAGACTGTTGTACTCATGGTTAAAGCAGCTGGGAAAACAAAACCACCGTTATAGTCGGTATGCTCCCCTATGAGATTAACCCTGCCAGGAGCTCTAAATGCTCTAATTCCCTTTTTTGTTCCACCAAAATAACTAATAAAACTATCAATTAATAAATCAGACATCTTCAACCTCCTAAAAAATAATCATCCCTGCTTTGCAATAAACTTCTGGTGCGCTATTTTAAGCTCCTTTGCTTTTTCTTCTGGTGCTGTGGTATTACAATGAGCCCATACTCCAGTTTCGCTGGATGCATTGAATTTCTGTTTTTCTTTTGATCTCATAGGTGGGAAAAATTCAATATGAAAATGATAGTATTCCTCAGTATTTTCAACGTTCACAGGGTTTTGATGCATGCACATCATATATGGAAATGTTGTATCAAAAAGTGAATCCAACATTCCTGCAGTTTCACGGACGGCTTTAGCAAGATTTCTTTTTTCTTGCTCAGTCATCTGGGAAAGATTCTGTCTATGTCTTTTAGAAATTATATATACGCCATAAGGATATTCAACGAAAAAGGGCAATACCACCGAGAAATCTTGGTTTTCGAAGATGATCCTTTGTTCAAACGCCTGCTCCTCACTTAAAAAACGGCACATAAGGCATTCATTATGGTTATCAAAATGCTCTTTTGAAGCTTCCAATTCAAGCTCTATTTTTTTTGGTATAAAAGGATAACCATATATTTGACCATGTGGATGTGGCATGGTTACCCCAACCACTTCACCACGATTTTCAAAAATAAATACATATTTAATCTTTTCATCCTTTGAAAGCTCCACAAAACGCTCGGTCCAGAGATTTACCAGCTTTTCAACATGTTCTTCAGATAATTCCGGTAATGTAACAGTATGTTCTGGAGAATATAAAATAACTTCGCATTTGCCATAGGCTTCTTCTGCTTTAAAAAAATGATTTGCTACAGGATCAGGCTCTGGTGGGTTTTGCGACAGTGCCGGAAAATCATTATCATACTTTAGCACATCATAATCAGGCACATTACCTGAACTTGGACAAAAAGGACACCAATCCTTTGGCATCTGAGGCCTGTTCTGCCTGTGAGATGCAATCATAACCCAATCTTTAATAAATGGATTCCAACGTATTTCAGCCATAATTTTCCCCTTTCTTTTGTAGCATACTTCCAATAAGCGTTTACACCTATTGTCTGTCTTCATTGTATTATTGTAACAACCAATTGTAAATGGTACAATGTTTTTATAGTATGTCATAATGTTGTATGAGGGGTTATGTTAGAGAAGTATTATTTCGATCAATCGGATCAAACTGATCTGAATGTATACCGATGTGGAATAGAGAAATGCAAGCCCGGATATTCATGGGGTCCAGGGCTCAGAGATCACTTCATTGTTCACTATATTTTAAATGGTGAAGGAACTTTTTATGATGGCAAAACTACAAAGAATTTGCATCAGGGTGATGGGTTTGTGATATTTCCTAATAGGTTGGTTACATATACTGCCAATTCAAATGTTCCATGGACATATTCTTGGGTAGGATTTCAAGGACTAAAAGCCGAATCCTTTCTAAATAAAGCAGGAATAGACATTGAGCTGCCATTTTTCACATATAAAAAAGATGACAAGTTAAAAGATTGTCTTAGTACTATGATATCAGTTGCACGATTAAATACTTCATCCGAGCTTATGCTTCTTGGGCATTTATATATATTTTTGTCCCTGTTGATACAAAACAACCATGAAACATCTCAACATTTATCCAAATCCTTTGAACAGGAAAAGTATGTAAGGAAGGTTATTGAATTTATTTCAAAAAACTATTCCGGAAAAATATCAATTTCTGATATAGCCTCATATATTGGGCTGGACAGAAGCTACTTATATGTAATATTTAATAGGTTCATGAACATATCACCTCAAAATTTCCTCATAAACTACAGAGTGGAGCGGGCTGTGGATTTAATGCAAAACCCAGAACTTACTATAGGAGATATCTCACGCTCTGTAGGTTATGAAGACCCATTTCAATTCTCGAAAATATTTAAGAAGATTAAGGGAGTCTCACCAAGTGAATTCAGAAACAATTTGAGTGAACATTAAAAAATTGTTCTGCTTTTTCCACTCTTGGGTTATCTGCTCTAATTCCAACATTTATGACATTGCAAACAGTTGCATAAATAAGCCATATGAAAGATAATTGTATATAACACAACCATTTAGCACATTCAAATATGAGAGGTGAAGTTATAATGAATGAATCAATGTATAAGTATATGAAGGTTGGAACAATTCACTTTATGTCCTATCCAGAAACTATGAAAGGTGACGGTCCAATACTTGAAACACTTGAAAAAATTGCAAAAGATCCATATTTTAATGCAATTGAAGTAACTTGGATAAAAGACGCCCAAACAAGAAAAGCTGCGAAAAAGCTATTCGAAACAAGTCATTTAACTGTTGCATATGGCTCACAACCCAGACTTTTAACCACAGGACTGAATATCAACAGTCTTGATGAGAATGAAAGACAAAAAGCTTTAGCAACATTGAAAGAAGGTATTGATGAAGCTTATGAAATAGGCGCAACAGGATTTGCTTTCCTTAGCGGAAAATACGAAGAAGCTACAAAGGAAGATTCCTTTAATGCTTTGGTAAAGTCCACTAAAGAGATGTGTAAGTATGCAAAACAAAAAGGTAATATGCCTATTGTTCTTGAAATTTTTGATTATGATGTGGATAAAAAATCAATAATTGGCCCTGTTTCTTTGGCTAAACGTTTTGCAGAATCAATTAGAGAAGAATATGACAACTTTGGTTTACTGGTAGATTTAAGTCATCTCCCACTATTAAGAGAAACTGCTGAAGAATCCATTTTGCCGATAAAAGATTACATCGTGCATGCTCATATAGGAAATGCAGTGTCTAAAGACCCTTCATTCGAGGCCTATGGTGATGCACACCCGAGATTTGGATTTCCTAACAGCGACAATGATGTCCCACAGCTCGTTGAGTTTTTAAGGGTGCTTTTAGATATTGGCTTTTTGAATACAGAAAATCCACCTATAGTTAGCTTTGAAGTAAAACCTTGGGGCGATGAGGATCCTGATGTTATTATTGCAAACTCCAAAAGAGTTCTAAATGAAGCATGGGCTAAACTTTAAATTTGACTTCACCCTGTCTACAGCAGTCGTAGATAGTGAGTAAGGAGCAAGTTATAAACATCCTGTATGATATGAAAGAGGTGGAAATCTTGAAAATAGTTGTTTTGGACGGCTATACACTAAACCCTGGTGATCTTAGCTGGAACGGTCTTAAAGAACTGGGTAAAGTAACTGTATATGACAGGACACCAACTGATAAGATTGCCGAGAGGATTGGTGATGCTGAAATTATTTTTACTAATAAAACACCACTTAATAGAGAAACATTCAAAAGCTTTCCAAATATTAAGTATGTAGGAGTTTTAGCTACGGGTTATAATGTTGTGGATGTAGAGGCAGCTAAAGAATTTGGTGTGGTGGTAACAAACATCCCCACGTATGGAACTATGGCGGTTGCACAGTATACTTTTGCACTATTGCTTGAAATGTGCCACCATGTATGGGAGCATAATCTGGCAGTTAAAAACGGCGAATGGACAAAAAGCCCCGATTTTTGTTTCTGGAAATATCCCCTCGTTGAACTTGCTGGTAAAACTATGGGAATCATTGGACTTGGACGGATCGGAAAAGCAGTATCGGTTATTGCACAAGCCATGGGTATGAAAGTTCTTGTGTTTGATACCTATCAGGATAAAAAACTTGAAAATGAAAACCTCAGATATACTGACTTAGACAAGTTACTGGAAGAGTCCGATGTAATCAGTCTTCATTGTCCTCTCTTCGAAAGCACAATGGGATTGATAAATAAAGATGCAATCAACAAAATGAAGGATGGCGTGATGATTATTAATACCTCCAGGGGTCCATTGATAGTTGAAGAAGATCTCGCCCAAGCTTTGAACTCTGGTAAGGTTGCATATGCTGCATTGGATGTTGTATCTGTTGAGCCGATAAAAGAAAACAACCCTCTGCTAAATGCGAAAAATTGTATAATTACGCCGCATATTGCATGGGCGCCTAAAGAGTCCAGAGAAAGACTAATGAATATTGCTGTTGATAACCTCAAAGCATTTATAGCAGGTAATGCCGTAAATGTAGTTAATCCATAATTGACACTGATATTGTCCGTAATATTCTTTGGGATGAATTACCTTATAAAACATGCTTTTGAAGGTATTCATCCCATCCTTTTTCACAAAAATATCATCTGGTTTATATTAAGATTCCAAAATGGTTAACCACTTCTATATAAAAGGCACAAATGAATATACATCTGTGCCCCTAGTTACTGTATTTCTTTTTAGAATTTATCTTATTCCATCCCAAACAACATGTCCCCATATGTTGGTATTGGCCAGTATTGTGCATCAACAAGTGCTTCAAGCTGGTCTATGTCCTCACGCAAACTTCTCATTACGGGAATCACCTCGTCTCTGTATGCAACACTCTGTTCGGTCACATCATTAATTGATGAGACCTCATCCACTATTTCCTTTAGTTTTCTTACCTTTTTGTCGGCCGATACAGCAAGTACTGAAATATCCTCTAACAGTCTTTTCTGAGTCTCTAGGACAATATTTATTCCCGTTTCTTTAACTTGATTTATACATGATGCAATTTCCCCAATATACCTGTGCACTACAGGAAGAATATCACGTTCCACCATTTCAATGGCTGTGAGCGCTTCAATCTTATTTATTTTATTATAATTTTCTACCAGCACCTCATAACGAGATTGATTTTCTTTCTCGGATAATACACGCATTCTTTCGAACATTTTCACATTCTTTTCTTGAAGTAGTGTTCTTTTTGCATCAATGAAATTATTAATATTGGACAAACCTCTTCTATCGGCTTCTTCCACCCATTCCTGGGAGTAATTGTCCCCATTGAAAATAATGCGTTTATGATTTCTAATGAATTCAGCCGTAATTGCTTTAGCTTCAGCTTGAGCATCTTCAGCAGCTTCAAGCCTGTCGGCAACCTCAGCGAAAATATCTGCAATTGCTGTGTTTATAATGAAGTTTGGACCAGCAATGGATCTTGACGATCCAACCATTCTAAATTCAAACCTATTACCTGTAAAGGCAAATGGTGATGTTCTATTTCTATCGTTAAAATCCTTAGCGAAAATTGGAAGAGCAGAAGCACCCATCTTCACCTTAGAAGAGTGAAGGGAGTTAGTAGCTTCACCTTCTTCTTCAATCTGTCTAATAATATCCGTTAATTGGTCACCTAGAAAAATAGATATTATTGCAGGAGGTGCCTCATGTGTACCAAGGCGAAGATCATTGCCTGCATTTGCAACAGAACTTCTTATTACCTCTGCATATACATCTACAGCTTTAATGATTATAGATAAAATAAGCAAGAATAAGGGATTCTTATGTGGCTCAGGGCCTGGATCTAATAGATTAACACCATCATCAGTACCAATAGACCAATTGTTGTGCTTTCCCGAACCATTCACCCCGTCAAAGGGTTTTTCATGGAGCAAACATGCCAATCCATGTTTTGCTGCCACCTTTTTCATTGTTTCCATCATCAACTGATTCTGATCTGTTGCTACATTGACAGTATTATAAATTGGTGCAATTTCATGTTGCGCAGGTGCTGTCTCGTTATGTCGTATTTTACCAGGTATCCCCAATCTCCATAATTCTATATCTAAATCCTGCATAAAACCTAATACTCTTGTTTTTATTGCTGCGTAGTACTGATCACCCATTTCCTGGCCCTTTGGTGGTCTTGAGCCAAAAAGTGTACGCCCTGTATATATAAGATCTTTTCTTTTCATAAATAGATCTCTATCTATAAGGAAATACTCTTGTTCGGCACCAACATACGAAATAACCTTTTTAGAGGATGTGTTTCCTAATGCTCTTAGTACACGCATACCATGCTTGTTTAAAGCGTCCATGGACCTCAGGAGCGGAGTTTTCTTATCTAAAGCTTCTCCACTGTATGAGCAGAAAGCCGTTGGAATGTAAAGAGTTCTATCCTTCACAAAGGCCGGGGAAGTACAATCCCATGCGGTGTATCCACGCGCTTCAAAGGTAGCTCGAATTCCACCAGTCGGAAACGAAGAGGCATCAGATTCACCTTTTATTAATTCCTTCCCAGAGAACTCCATAATAATGTTCCCGTCTTTAGTTGTAGAAAGAAAGGAATCATGTTTTTCTGCTGTCATCCCTGTCATGGGTTGAAACCAGTGACTGTAATGCGTAGCTCCTTTTTCTATAGCCCACTCTTTCATGGCACTTGCAATTGCCTCTGCTAAGTTTGAATCCAGAGTTAAGTTATTCTCAATAATATTCTTTACAGCATTATATGTAGCAGTCGGAAGCTTTGCACGCATTACCGAGTCATTGAAAACCTGTGAACCAAATATTTTACTAAGTTCAGACATTATAAAACCCCTTTATACGATAAATACTCTTTAATCTCAATCCAACATCATTGTTTTATTCATTGTAACACATATAGACATTATACTACTTATTTAAGAAATCAAAAGACTAAAGTTTATGCTTTTCACGACCTTTGCTATGCTAGACTTTGTATTCCCAAATTTACAAATCAGTGCTAATTGATTTTCCTAAACTCTATTGTCCAATGCCTTCCTGTACCTATGCTATACGCTTTTGCGAAATTGCCTTGGTTAATGGCCAAAGCCATTCTATAAAGTGAGTTTACATATATAACCGGTTCACTCACATAGACATCTGCAAAGGATCTCCCATATGTAACCCTGTTATTATATGCAAGGGTCGAGCCGTTTTTTATAAGCACTTCAACCCAGTCTCCAATTTCAAAGCCAAGCTTTAAAAAATCATCTCGCGCAATATTCGTCCAAAGGCTTCCAAATCTTACGTCTAAAATGTCTATGGACCCTTTAATACCATTGTCCACCAATGTAACCTCGCTTAGCTCAAGCTCTACTATATCATCGATGCTAAGCTCATTTCCTACTTCTTCAAAAGTAATTTGTCCTGATGCTAATTTTGCACCAGTATATGCATATATATCTCTTCCGTGGAATGTATATGAGTATTGTGAATCAGAACGCCTATGCTTAGCTTCTTCTATTTCTCTCATTTCTTTCATTCCAATATATCTTTTTAAATGGGTTAGTGTTCCATTGTCGGGAGTCACAATATAATGCCCCTTGCTTGTTAGAGCTACTACGCTCTTTCTATCCGTTCCGACTCCAGGATCGACTACAGAAACAAAAACAGTCCCTTTTGGCCAAAATTCTACAGCTTGAAACAGCCTATACGATGCCTCCCAGGTATTATATGGGGTTATATCATGAGTTAAATCGTACAGCTTTAAGTCCATATCCACATCATGTGCTACCCCGTACATTGCTGCTACAGCACCATCCGAGAGACCAAAATCGCTTTGAAATACTAAAATCTTACTCATAATAACACATCCTTATTTTAGACTTTTGTGGCCTAACCTTATTCAATCTGCTTTGCGCAGGGAGTCAGGTGGAGACTGAGCTTTATTAAACTCAACTATCCAATCAGCTCCATAAGACAGATCATATTCTTCGGATAAACTTCCCTGACTTACCGCCATGGCTATTTTCATCAATTCGTTATTATATATCATTACATCGCCTTTAGGTGCATAACCAAAAGATTTTTCAAAAAGTACCCTATCTGAAAACTTCTCTTCTCCATTATGTTTAACACTTACATGGATATAATCACCATAGTTAAAGCCAGCTTTCAAGAACTCATTTGTTGAGATATTGGTCCATAGATTTCCAAAGTTAGGATCGTTAATTTCAAATATACCTTTTGCATAATCTGGCTCTATCGTTGGTTCAGAAATTGTAAGCTCAATAATTTCGTCCACACTGTATTCAGGACCCACCTGTTCATAGGTAATGATTCCACTTGCAAGTTTTGCTGCACAATAACCAAAAAGATCGCGTCCATGAAAAATACTAACATTTTCTGTTCCTTTTCCTTTAAGCCGGTTAATCTCTTCATCTATTTCTCTTATTTGTGCAATACCTATCATGTTCTTAACATGTGTTAAAGAACCGTTATCAGGTGATACTACGTAATATCCGTCAATTGTCTTTGCAATTGAAGCTCTACGTTCTGTTCCCACCCCGGGATCCACAACTGATACAAAAATTGTTCCTTCAGGCCAAAACCTCAAAGACTGGTAAAGCCGGTATGAAGCACTCCAAACATCAAACTTGGGGATCTCGTGGGTACCGTCTATTATTTCCAATTCACGGTCAACACTTTTGACAACACCGTACATTGCACAAACTGCGCCTTCCTTGTAAGTAAAATCAGTTTGAAAAACAAGGATTGGTTTCATATTGGTAATCTCCTTTGTTTAAAAAATATGTAAAGTAAGATCTGCTAATTCTAAATAAAGGGATTAAAGAATCTACTGCCATTAATAAAAATAGATATTAGAATAGACATAGCAAATATCAGCACTGACAAACCAATAGCAACATAATCTCCAGTTTCAATTTTCTTTTTACTATACCAAGTCCTTTTTTTCAGCTTACCAAATCCTCTTAAATCCATTGCGTTACTAATAGATTCAATTCTGTCAAGTGTTGAAAAAATCAATGGTATAATTATTAATAATGCATTTTTAAACCGAGAGCCGAACTTCGCTTTCTTAGACATTTCAAGTCCTCTTGCTTGCTGCGCTTGGCTAATGTTCTGATAATCCCTTTGTATATCCGGAAAGTACCTCAATGTTAATGAAACTGCATAGGCCACTTTATATGGAATACCAACTCCATTTAAAGATGCAGCAAACTCACTAGGGTTAGTTGTCAGTAAAAATATTATCCCTAGAGGTATGACAGAAGCATACTTCAAAACCTTGGTAGTTTGATATAATAATTGCTCCTGTGTAAGGTTGTATCTTCCAAATATTCTTAATACCTCATGCCTTGTTCCATAAATACTAACACCGTATTCAGGCTCGAATAAAAACGTCAAAATAGCATTTGTTATAAGAAAAATCAATACATAGATGATCATAAGTTTTATCTGTGAGAATTTGATCTTTGATACTTTTAATATTATAAAAGAAAAAAGCATAACAAATAATATAAAACGTATATCATAAGAGAACATTACAGCAAATGTTAATAGCAAAAAGCAGGCCAATTTAGTGAGGCCAGAAAGTCTATGGATAGGGGTATCTATAACATTATACGAAAATAACTTAATCTTCATTTGTTTCTCTGACCCCCTTTTCGTAATCGATAAACCTTTGAACAAAAAGAGTTCCGTCCTCAATCTTTGCTTTTTCTGCTAGATAATAGAGAGATGTTTCTTTTAAATTTGCCTTTGAAACCAAATCTGTATCTGTTAAAACAATGGATGCTTTTGTATCTGCTATAACTTTACCATCTAACAAAACTATTGCTCTTGGCGTATATTCCAGCATAAGATGCATATCGTGAGTAATCATAATTATAGTGACACCCATTTTATTAATTTTCTCCAAGAACTTCATTATCTCTGTGTAATGATGATAATCCTGACCTGCAGTGGGTTCATCCAGAATAATAATCTTAGGCTCCAAAACCAATATTGAAGCAATCGTAACTCTCTTTTTCTGTCCGTAACTCAATGCTGATATAGGCCAATCAATAAATGGAGAAAGCCCGCATACCTCAAGTACTTTTTCAACCCGTTCTTTTATTTCTTCCTCGGGTACATTTCGTAACCTAAGACCTAGAGCAATTTCATCATATATTAGCGATTTAGAAATCATTTGGTTTGGATTTTGCATCACCAGTCCTATAATTTCTGCTCGTTCCTTAATGCTTTTATCCTTTATATTCTCGGAATAATAATAAATATTTCCCAAATCTTGATTTTCAAAACCACATAAAACTTTTGCAAGAGTGGATTTACCTGCTCCATTCTTACCAACTATTGAGATCATATCACCTTCATAAATGTCGAAAGTAACATCATCTAGAATATTCCTTTTTCCATCATAGGAAAATGTCAAGTTCTCCACTTTCAAAATATTAGGTTTTTCATCCTGCTTTTGAGGCTTTTCAATGCGTTTATACCAAGAAGTTAAAGGCTGGATCACTGTATCCATCTTTAAAGTATCCAAATGACTTGGATGCATATCTTTATGAACATTAATTCCTGCATACTTTAATGCAGTGATATATAGGGGTTCCCGTATACCATTTTCAAATAATATTGAAGACGATACCAGTTCATCTGGAGTCATGTCGGCAATAATACGTCCATCTGCTATTACAATAATCCTATCCACATCTCGATGTAGGACATCCTCAAGTCGATGTTCAATAATCAAAACTGTCTTATTCGTCCTTTTGTGAATATCGTCAATTATTTCAATTGCTGTTTTACCGGTAGCAGGATCAAGATTTGCCAATGGTTCATCAAATAAAAGAACATCCACATCATCAACCATAACACCTGCTAATGAAGTTCTCTGCTTCTGACCACCCGATAGTTCGAAAGGTGATGATTTAAGAAGCTTATCCATGTCCACCATTTCAGCAACTTTTCTAACGGTATCATGCATCTTGTGGATATTTACATTATCGTTCTCTAACGCAAAAGCAATATCCTCGCCAACAGTCAGACCAACAAACTGTCCGTCAGAATCCTGAAGAACTGTTCCCACTATTTTGGATAGCAAAAATATATCCTGTTCTTTTGCTATTAAATCTTTAATTTTAAGTGTACCTTTAATCTCGCCCTCATAAGCAAAAGGGATAAGACCATTAATGCAGTGACCTAGTGTACTCTTGCCACTTCCACTAGGTCCTACAATTAATATCTTTTCCCCAGGATATATTTTTAAATTGATATCCTCTAAAGTCGGCTCGGCTTGACTAAAGTATTGAAATGAATAGTCTATAAATTCAATAATAGGCTTTTGTCTCATAGTCTTAGCTCCAACTTTGTAATATGTATGGGTCTACTTTTTGGTTAAGCTGCCTTTCTTTGTACGTGTTGCAGCATATGCTAATAACAATAGTGTTCCAATAACGCCAGCACTAATTGAATTCATTAATGCAGCGATAGCTCCTTGCGTGAAAACAAGATTTACAGGCTCTGCATAAATAATAATGTCTAAAAGCGGAGCTACGATAAGCCATGCTATAACATTACCAATAACTTGAATGATGTTGAACCTAAGTATATCTTTCCCTTTAAATTCGCCTTCATCCACTTTAGTGTTTTTGTAAGCAAAACCAAAAATAAAGCCTGCAACCCCACTTGCTATAACCCAGCTCCACCAAGGGGAACCATACTGAATAGCATCACTTAGGGCATGTCCAATAAATGCAATTAGTCCTCCCGCAATAGGACCAAATAAAGTTGCGAATAAAGCACTTAGGCCATATGCGGTTTGGAAACTAGTTTCGGGAACAGGTGATGGAACTTTGACGAACATGAACAATAACATAAAAATAGCTGCGCCTAATCCGATTGCAACAATTGTTTTTGTGCTAACTTCAAAGTATTTTTTCATGGTAATACTCTCCTTTATTATTGGATTTATTATTAGGGTTGTCCACCCATAACTAACAAGTCACAAAAACATATATTAAAAAAGGCTTTTATCTAGAATTAACAACAAAACCATTATATCACAACAACCTTTGGTGTCAATTTGAAACCTTAGTATAAGCATACAACCTTCTTAGTTTAGCGCAAATCTTTGTTCATGGTCCTTTTACTACATTTCAGGTTCGCAGATTCTATGTAGTTAAGCTAATCTTGCGGGACAAGGTCCGCTGAACAGATAAAGTCTGAAATCAAGGTGCGAAATTGTGTATAAGTACCCTATCTTACAAATTCTCCATTCTTTAAGTTTATGTATACAAGCCAATAACCCGTCATATCACCAAACTCAGAGTTTTGCGTAGGTACCCAAAGACAAATTTTTTCAAATGGTTTTCCGTCGGTCTCATCCTTTGCCGGAACACCTAAAACAAAATAGTTCAAATCATTTATATCTGAGCGATAAAACCCTGCTAACAAATGCCTGTACTTAAAAAGTCCTACTAAGATCCTGGGGTTTGCAAACAATGGTATGTTTACACCACAAGAGTATAAAAGGTTACTTAGCTTTGCTATATCATTCACCCTATACCAAAAGTAATCGTGACGGGGATTTGAAAAGGGATCCATTTTCTCAAAAGATTCTTTCAACTTATTCTCAAGTTCAATGTCATTTACATAAGGAAGGTCTCTATCATAGTCCTCTTCTACCTGAGATGGCTTTTCCTCTTCAATATCAGGTTTTTTTTCTTGACTTTTTTGAACAACTTTATCTTTTCTAATCAGCCGTTGTCTCACAACTTCGTCCCATGGCACTTCTTTTTTACAAATCCCAATCAAGGGAATAAAAACTCTGTCCTGATGCTCAGATGCAATAAGAATATATTTTATTCTCTCCGGTTTTATGTTTAAAGACGTTATTGTAGCATGATCGAGAAACTTTCTATAGCTTGCTACGCCTGAGATAACCTGAAGTGTGCCAACTCTGAATATTCCTAACTCTTCATCATTATCGTATATAATAATGATAGTATAAGGCTGTGTGCCTTCCTTAATATATTTTATTTGGACTGATATACCAATCCCTTCTCCATTTCCTTCAAGGCGAACAAACCCACCAGGGGTCCTCTGCATACCAAACCCTGAATCTAACTGTTCGAGAATAATGTATTTCCTAAAACTCTCTAGACGCTCCATTAATATACCTCCTCTTCATATTTGCTTCATAATATATATGCAAGGAGATTTTAAAATAACCCCAAAAAATAAACCTCCATCTGACTTGGGAAGTTAATTAATTAGGTCTTAATTCATCGCGTTCTATAGAGAATAGTTCAAAAATACTCAGAAATGAGATTTGAAAGGGAAATAAACTGCTCCACCGACAGCTCTTCGCCCCTAGTTTGCTCTTTCAATTTGAGATTTACTAAAACATCTTTTATCAGTTGTTTATCCATTTGCAATGTGCTGCTCATGGAGTTTACTAAAGTCTTTCTGCGCTGTGAAAAAGCCGCTTTTACGCATTTGTGAAATATATTATAGTCTATAATTTGTTTTTTATAGTGTTGTGTAAGTATTATCCGTAAAACAGTTGAATCAACATCGGGTTTTGGTATAAAACAATTTCGTGACACATTGAACAATACTTTCGGTTCTCCAACTGCTTGTACACCCACAGATAGTGCACCATATTCCTTGGTTTTTGGCTTTGCTGCCATTCTAAGTGCCACTTCCTTCTGCACCATCAATACCATTAGCTCAATCGGTAAATTGCTTTCTAGAAACATCATTACAACTGGAGTTGTAATATAGTAAGGTAGATTAGAAATAACCTTAATCTGTCCCTGCCATCCACTAATTAATGATAAAATATCTACTTTTAAAATGTCATCATTAATGATGGTTACATTTTTAAATTGTCCTGCTGTGTCTTGAAGTATGGGAATTAGATTTTTATCTATCTCGATTGCTATTACCTTTCCTGCTTTTTGAGCAAGCGATACTGTTAATGCTCCGATGCCCGGACCAACTTCAATAACAAGATCATCTTTTGAGAGCATACCAGCGTCAGCAATTTTCCGGATAATATTAGCATCTGTTAGAAAATTCTGCCCCAAAGACTTTGTAAGGCGAATATTGTGTTTGGTTAATATTTCATTAGTGTTTATCACACATGTCACTCCCTATTAGTACATAAAAACTATACCGGAACATTACTGTTCCGGTACATACGCAAACTAATGATTCATTGCTTATTTAATATAATCTGTCTTTTTCCATCTATCATCATTTTGCTCATTAAGAATATACACTCTAACTTTTTTAACTCCCCACTTGTATACAGCTTCGCTCGTATCTAGATATATGTCAATCAGATCACCTTTAATTGCGCTCCCTATATCTCCAGCATAAGCAAAACCGTAATCAGGCGTGTCACCTAACACCTCTACATATACCTTTGTATGAAGGGGAATTACTTTCGGGTCGACTGCAATAATGCCTTCCCTTGCCTTCATACCAGTATAGCAAATACCGAACTCAGGATGATCCGGATGTTTTCCAGTATCCTCGAAAGATGAAGTATATGCAGTGGCACGCATATTTAAAACTTTTGAATATCTGACAAGCTCACCACGGGAGGTTTGAAAATTTGGTACTGTACCGTATTCAGTTTTTTCGGTTACAGGTTCTTCAAGTATTCTTTCATTTAAAAATTGGCGGGATGCAATAACTCCATCCTCGTATGTTAATTTATAGTTTTTTTCAAGTGTTCCTTCAATTCCAGCCTGAATAAGCTTCTTTTCTCCTTGGTTCATTTGTGTATTAGGGATTTCCTCGATCGCATATGGTATATCTTCCAACTCAGTTAATACTTCTTCTTTAACCCGAACAATGTCTATATTCATTCCTTCAACAATCGGCTCATCAAGCTCCATGCCCTCAACCCTATCAAGCGGTGCCAATACTATTCCATTGTTCTTTATAGTTTCTCCCACTGTATCATAATATGTCATTACTTCGGTTGTTTTTCCTTCAACAGTGATATTAACAGGTACAGCCCGTTTAATTTGAATCTCTTGGGTAACATCATTTGATAACATAGCTGCAAGAGGTGAGCTAATGTAATCGTAGGATTCAACAGAAATACCTGCTTGTTCGAAGGCTGTTTCAATATCCTTCCCCATAGTTTTAATATTTATTTCGCTGTCTCCATCAACAACTTTAAGATCTTTCTTCAGCGTATCGTATATGTTATAGCCTACTGTGACTGATATTGCGATCATTGCTATCAGTATAAAAACATATACATGACGCTTAACAAAACCTGCTATTACCATGGTTATGTTTTGGCGAGGGGGTAGCTTGCGTTTCGCATTAAACTTTCCCATTATCAACTTCCTTTCATTTTCTACTGCAAAGATATTCCTCCTTATCTTTACAGGTTGAATCGGCTAGGGATCCGGGGCTTGTCAGTTTAACGGTTTCTCTCTATAATTATTACCGTCTTATACCGGATAATACCCCATACTTATAGGGTATTCCTAGGATTCATTTGCATTACCTCCCCATAGTAATCACAATTCACACAATAATAAACTATCACCCATGATTTGTCAAATCAAATGCTGCATTATTTGTCTATAATAGGATTTTGGTATACATAAAGCAGTAGCTATTTCCCTCTTTTGGTACTACACTTTATACCCCACTTTTAATCTAAGCTATCACCTGCAAGAGATGTCTGAACATCTGATGTGTCGATATTTTCCGAATTCACAGCGATTATAACCCATTGTCCTTGTCTTTCGCTATATGTAAAGTCTAATTTTATAATATTTACGCCTTGTTGCAAATATTCGTCATTTGCCTCTTCTTTTAAACTTACGCGAGCATGAATAAGGGCTCTGACGTTATAGTCGGTGGTTTGCTCTGGGATTATCTCAATTAATGCACTATTATCTTCTGCATCTAACTCTAACTGAATATCTTCTATATTTTGAACAAAATAATTAGTAAAAGATTTTGGTGTCCAACTATTTCCCCAGAATTTACAAAGTGTAGTTGATTTAAGATATGCTTTATCGAACTGTTTTTCAGATATTGAACTAATCCAATCAATTGCTTCTGATTTAATGGGCTCAGGGTTAATTTTATCCTTCAGAGCTAAGATAAATTCTTTTTGCCAATCCATAACAAGTTGCTGTTCACGAGAGGTCTCTTCAAGTTCAATTATTTTTTTTTCGAGAGCTGCAATATCCTTTCTTAAAGCTTCGGATTGCTGATATAACTTGTTATTTTCTTCACTTAAATTCATATTAATGCGGCTTAAGGCATCAATACTAGCTTGGTTTGACTCTTTTAATGTAACAAGACTCTCTCTGTCCCATAGCAGATAATTAAGTGCAATAAAAACAAAAATAAACAATAGGGAAGTAATAATCACAACAAAACGTTTCATATTCCATCCTCCTGTCGAACTATAAAGATAAAACGAAATAAACAGGGGTCATAGGTTGAGTCCGAATAGTCTGTTCGCATTTTGGGTGGTATTCATAGCTATATCATTAAAATCTGTATTTCGAATTTCCGAAATCTTTTGAATAATCTCACTTAAATACCCTGAATCATTTCTTTTACCCCTATAAGGTACTGGTGCCATATATGGACTATCTGTTTCAACAAGAAGCCTATCTATAGGTACATACTTTGCTACATCAACAGGTCTCTTAGCATTTTTAAACGTCACAGCTCCACCTAATGCAATATAAAAACCCATATCAAGTACTTCTTTTGCCATTTCAACACTTCCTGTAAAGCAATGGAAGACACCACCTGCATTATATCCTTTTTCAGCCTTAATAATATCTAATATATCTTTATGTGATTCTCTATTATGAATAATCAGTGGAAGTTCTAACTGTAACGCTAATTGAATATGGGCAGCGAAACATTGTTTCTGTACATCTCTTGGAGAAAAGTCATAATGGTAATCCAGCCCAATTTCTCCTATAGCAACAACTTTTTTATGTTCTGCCATCTTTCGAATTATTTCCAGGCTTTGTTGAGAATATTCCTGTGAATCATGAGGATGAATACCTACAGCACAATACACAAAATCATATGCTTCGGATAATTCGATACACTTTCGGGCAGAGCTTAAATTGCTTGCCGGATTTACAACACGCACTATGTCTTGCTCCTGTATTCGTTTTAGTACATCTGCCCTATCTGTATCAAACTGCTCATCATCGTAATGGGCATGAGAATCAACTATCATTCTTTCTCCTCATTTGCGTAAAAATTCTTTGTGTTAACTCAACTTAGTGCCAACAGGAATATCCTTATCTATAGTAGCTAAAACCAGTTGGTTTTCATTGCTGGCAGCTAGAATCATACCTTGCGATTCAATCCCCATCAACTTAGCTGGTTTCAAATTTGCTATCATTATGACCTTTTTGCCTACCAACTCATCAGGGGTATAATATTTTGCAATGCCTGATACAACCTGGCGGGTTTCAATACCAATGTCCAACTGCAATTTAAGAAGTTTACTAGACTTTTTCACCTTTTCACATGAAATGACCTTGGCAACCCTTAGGTCCAGCTTAGCAAAATCATCTATCGAAACTTGTGATAATATCCCCGGTAAATCATTACTTTCATCATCTTGAGTATCTGTGTTCATTTTTTCAAGCTCAGCTAATTCCTTTTCAAGGTCAATCCTTGGAAATAGAGGATCTTTTTCAACCACTTTTGCATTTGCTGCATATTTGCCCCATGTCTTAGTGCTATCCCAGCTTCTGCAGCTCTCGCAAATGTTGAACTGCTCCCATATTTTCTCAGGGGTATTGGGCATAAAAGGCTGAATTAAGATAGAGATAATCCTTATACTCTCTGTAAGGTTATATAACACCTGAGCTAAGCGAGGTTTGCTATTTTCATCCCTTGCAAGAATCCATGGTGTGGTTTCATCAATATACTTATTTGTGCGTGACACAGCCTTCCAAATCTCCTGTAAAGCTGTGCTGAATTGAAGCTGGTTCAACAAGTTTTCTACGCTCTCGGGAGTTTTAATAATGGTATTAATTAACTCATTGTCAATCTCATCACTTTGTCTTTCCTGTGGAATAACACCATCAAAGTATTTTCGAATCATTGCTGCTGTTCTGCTTACCAAGTTCCCTAAATCATTGGCAAGATCGGAATTGATACGATTTATCAAAGCTTCGTTGGAAAATACACCGTCAGAGCCGAAAGGAACTTCTCTTAGCAGAAAATATCTAATTGCGTCCAAACCATATTTTTCAACAAGCACTACAGGATCAACCACATTACCTTTTGATTTGGACATTTTTCCACCTTCTAATATAAGCCAACCATGGCCATATACTTGTTTAGGTAATGGTAGATCAAGAGCCATTAACATTACAGGCCAAATAATGGTATGGAAACGCACTATTTCTTTGCCCACAAGGTGGACATCAGCTGGCCAGTATTTTTTGTAATCATCATCGTTGTCAGATAAATATCCCAATGCAGTAATATAATTTGACAGTGCATCAATCCATACATAAACAACATGATTTTCATCAAATGTTACAGGTACACCCCAATTAAAAGATGTCCGCGACACACATAGATCTTCAAGACCAGGTTTTATAAAATTGTTAATCATCTCGTTCTTTCGTGATATGGGCTGAATAAAATCTGGATGCTCTTCATAATACTTAATGAGACGATCCTGATATTTCGAAAGCTTGAAAAAGTAGCTTTCTTCTTGAGTTAATTCTACATCACGACCACAATCGGGGCACTTTCCATTCTTAAGCTGAGTCTCGGTCCAGAAGGACTCACATGGCGTACAATACCATCCCTCATATTTACTTTTATATATATCGCCTTTATCATATAATTTTTTGAAGATTTTCTGTACAGCAGCTACATGCTCTTGATCGGTAGTACGAATAAACTTGTCATTTGTAATCTTCATCAAAGCCCATAAATCCTTTATACCATCAACAATATGGTCAACATATTGCTTAGGGGATACGCATTCTTCCTTAGCTATCCTCTCTATTTTTTGACCATGTTCGTCTGTACCAGTTAAGAACATTACATCATATCCTTGAAGTCTTTTATATCTGGCCATAACATCAGCTGCTACTGTTGTATATGAATGACCTATATGAAGCTTTCCGCTCGGGTAATAGATTGGTGTTGTAATGTAATATTTTTTACTATTCACTCTCAGAATCCTCCGATTTCTCGGCCATTTTGCACGTCTTTGTGCACTAAATGCCTGTAAATTTACTAATCATTTATAGCTCTAATCATTAATAAGCTTATATTTGTATGTATTCATTTAATGTTTCACGTCTTTGCAACAAATTTTTATAACTTTCATTATATGCTTCTATTTGTATGTGCTCATTTATTCTTTTCATTATCAGCTTTGTATGCAGGGTTATGAGCACCTACTTTTTAATATTTTTCTTTTGCGAATTTGAACTTCTGCCACTTGTCTTCTTTCGCTCTTTTACTTGTTTTGCGCTGTTACTCTTATGCTTAATTAGCCTAATTGCCTTAAAAAGTATCTTTTATGTATTATACTATCTTAATCCATTATTTTTTTCAAGACAAGGTTTTACTGCTAAAAGCCTAAGAATTCTGTTGTGCATTTAAGCAAAATAATATATTCTATAGGTATTAATGCTGCATTTGTTGGGATTAGTAACATTCAGAACACAAAAGAACCGTCCCCCTGTGTTAAATAACACAAAAGAACCGTCCCTCTGTGTTGAAGAAGTCCCTCTGTGTTGAAAGGAATGTATAGATTATGATAAAGGTTGCAATTGGGCAAGATAGCCATAGATTTGATTTTGAAGACTTGGAGAAAAAGCTTGTTCTGGGTGGAATATTTTTCGAAGGAGCACCGCTTGCTGGAAACAGCGATGCTGATGTTGTACTTCATGCACTTGCCAATGCAATTTCTGGTATAACCGGTGTTAACATTCTTGGCGAAATTGCGGATAAGATGTGCTTAATAGAAGGCATTACAGACAGCAGTGCATACGTTAAAGAAGCTATGAAATATTTTACTGGGAGTATCAATCATGTATCGTTTTCGATAGAATGCTTAAAACCAAAAATTAGTCCCAAAATATCAGAGATGAAAAAAAGCATTGCAAATTTACTTAGCATAAGCGAAAATAATATTGGTATAACAGCTACAACGGGCGAGGGCTTGACTGACTTTGGAAAGGGCCTTGGCATTCAGTGCTTTTGCATCTTAACCGCCTCAGTATAAATGGAGCTCACAAATCCTATGTCGTCAAAGGATATGTTTAAATAATAAGACAAAAGCAACAGCTTTATATAAAACCAGAAAAAATGCTTAACGAGAAACGAGAGAAAGGCTGATAGTTATGCTGAGAATTGAACATCTAACTAAGAAATATGGAGATAAAACAGCAGTTGACAATTTATCTTTACACATTCAGAAAGGGATGATCTACGGTTTTATAGGACATAATGGTGCAGGAAAGACAACCACAATAAAAGCCTGCTGTGGCATCTTACAGTTCGATGAGGGCGATATCTATATTGACGGTGATTCGATAAAGAGTGAACCACTTATATGTAAGAGCAAAATAGCTTATATCCCCGACAATCCATATTTATATGAATTTCTTTCGGGTATTAATTACCTCAATTTCATTGCTGATATTTTTGCTGTGCCACAAACAGAGCGTGAAGAAAGAATAAAAAAATATAGTGATTTATTGCAGCTAACCGACGACCTTGCACAACCTATTTCAACATACTCACATGGTATGAAACAAAAGCTAGTGATAATATCAGCACTTATTCATGAGCCAAAGCTATTAATCATGGATGAACCCTTTGTTGGCCTCGATCCTAAAGCCACTCATCAACTAAAGACTCTTATGCGCAACATATGTGACAATGGTGGAGCTATATTCTTTTCCACCCATGTTCTTGAGGTAGCAGAAAAACTCTGCGATGAAGTTGCTATCATTAAAAATGGTAAACTCGTTATCTCGGGTAGCATGGAAGAAGTTAAGGGAAATGACTCTCTTGAGGATGTTTTCCTTGAGTTGGAGGTGGATTAGAGCATGCTGAAAGCATTGATAAAAACGCGCCTCTTGGCATTATTTAGTTCTTTTTTCAAAGGACCAAAATCAAAAAAGAAACGCAATAAAGTTGTCACCATTTTAATAGGATTATTAGCCTTATATATTATTGCGAGCTTGTTGATGGCGTTTTTCGGACTATTCTACAGCATTTGTGAGCCTGTTTGCAATTCAGGCTATGCCTGGTTGTATTTTAGCATGGCATCAATAGTTGCTATAGCATTTAGTTTGCTTATTAGTATTTTCTTTACAAAGGCACAACTGTTCGATGCACAGGACAATGATCTTTTGTTGAGTATGCCAATTCCACCGAAATATATTCTTTTCAGTAGATTTTTCATGCTTATTGTTTTCAACTATATTATTGAATTACTCATTTTAGCTCCTGCTGGTGTTGTTTATCTAATGTATTACCCAGCAACAGTAATAGGAACTATTTTCTTTATTCTTGTTTTTTTGCTTTTGCCACTAATCACCCAAACTTTATCCTGTATTTTTGGATGGCTACTAGCTATCATTGAAACAAGAGTTCGAAACAAAACATTTATTAGCACTGGATTTTCATTAATTTTCCTGGCTACCTATTTTTACTTTTCTAGTAAGATGAATGAATATCATCAGGCTTTAATAAATAATGTTGATACTATCGGATTAAAAATGAAATCAATATTACCAATATATCATTTGGGATTGGCCATTGCTGAGAAGAATACTTTAAGCCTGCTAATATTTCTTTTATTTGCAGCCATACCCTTTGCTATTGTGTATAGTATACTTTCATATAGTTTTGTCACAATATCTACAACAAAAAAAGGCTATAGAAGAATTAAGTATACCCATCAACCACTAAAGGCTGGAAGTGCAAAATCAGCCTTATTAAAAAAAGAGCTCCGTCTCTTTTTCTCAAGTACAACATATATTATGAATGCATCTTTGGGAGTTATCTTCACATTGGCATTTGCTGTTGCATTATTTATATATGGGGATCTACCCAATCTTATTGCTCAAAACATGCCACAATTAGCTCAGTATTCTAATGTATTAGTCATCATATCAATCTGCTTTTTAGCCTCTACGAATATTATTTCGGCTCCTTCGATATCATTGGAAGGCAAACGTCTTTGGATCTCTCAGTCCCTTCCTATAGATGGAAGTGATGTTCTACTTGCAAAAGTAAAAATGCATTTAGTTATTTGTCTTCCCTCGGTTCTGATCGCATCTTTGGCATGTATAATAACTATGAATCTTTCACTAATACAAATTTTTGTTGTACTTATACTGCCTACAATGATTGTTATATTTAGTGCCTTACTAGGTGTAGTAGTTAATATGCATTTTCCGAAATTTGATTGGGTGAACGAGACAGTACCTATAAAACAAAGTATGAGTACCGTGATTACAATGTTTACTTCTATGGCAGTGGTTCTGCTTCCAACAGTGTTATATAGTGCTGCTCTTGCGCAAACACTGACCATAGAATTATTTATGATAATATACACAATAGTGATTATTGCTTTATGTTTATTGATGTACAGATACCTAAAAACAAAAGGAAGCATTATATTTGCTTCCCTTGGTTAACTGTTAATTTGAGGAGTTATTTTCCTCTTTCTCTTTTAATCTATATCCTAAAACTGCTAAACCATCACTTAAGTGTACATTTTCTACCACTACATCATGTGATAACTTCAAGTCCTGTGGTGAGAAATTCCATATTCCCTTTATTCCCAGTTCAACGACCTTTTCCGCCACTTCAGAAATATTGCGACTTGGAACTGTAAGAATTGCAATGTCTACATTTTTTTTCTTTATAAAATCATCCAGTTCGTCAGTATGCAGTATTTCAATTCCATTAACCTTTTGTCCTATGCGGTTATAATTAATGTCAAAAATCCCTATCAGGTCAAAACCACGTTTTTGAAAATTGGTGTAGTTTGCAAGCGCATTACCCATATTTCCTGCACCGATAATAATCGTTGAAAAGCGTCTTTCGACACCAAGTATTTTGCCAATTTCATTGTATAATGTTTCTACATTGTATCCGTATCCCTGTTGACCAAAACCACCAAAACAATTCAGATCCTGACGTATCTGAGAAGCAGTTATTCCCATTCTTTCACTGAGCTCTTTTGATGATATTCTTTTAACTTCAACTTTTAATAAATCATTTAAATATCTATAATACCTGGGAAGTCTTTTTATAACGGCCATTGAAACCTTTTTTCCCATTTAAAAACCTCCTATTACTTCTTGTGTAAGCTATTATCTTTTTGTCCCCTTTGGATGTTATCAAGATATTTGAGACTGAAATATAATAAAATTATGCAATGATTATAACATCTTTGTTATTTTTTTGTCAAGCTTTGATAAACCTATAACGAGTTGAGGACTTATCTCTAAATCTTCACTTCAATTCCGCAATTTTTTAAATATGTTTTTAACTCGAATATTTCAACTTCGCCAAAGTGAAAAAGAGATGCAGCCAGTACAGCATCAGCTTTACCTATGGTTATCGCATCATAAAAGTGCTCCATAGTACCAGCACCTCCTGATGCAATCACAGGTATGGACACAGCTTCTGCTACTTGACGTGTCAAATCAAGGTCATATCCTTTTTTTGTACCATCCATATCCATACTTGTAAGAAGAATTTCTCCAGCACCTAACTGCTCAACCTGTACTGCCCATTCAATGACATCAAACCCTGTATTGACTTTCCCTGCATTAGTATACACATCCCAGCCAGATCCATCTTTTCTTCTTCTTGCATCAATTGCACACACAATATATTGGGTTCCAAAACTTGTTGCAGCATCGGATATAAGGCTTGGATTTTTCACTGCGGCAGAATTTACACCTACTTTACTGGCACCGGATTTAATTATTCTTTCAAAGTCTTCCACAGTACGTATACCACCACCAACAGTCAATGGAATCTTTATTATCTTTGAAATCTCCGTTATCATATCGGTAACTGTATTCCTATTATCACTTGTTGCGGTAATATCAAGAAAAACAAGTTCATCTGCTCCAGCATTGGAGTATGCCTCGGCGCATGAAAAAGGATCACCAGCATCAACAAGATTTACAAAATTCACACCTTTTACAATTCGCCCATTATGCACATCTAGACACGGAATAATTCTTTTTACCATGATTTCAACCCCACTCGTTAAGCTCACTTGAGTAAAATGTATACAAACGCGACACCATTTTAAATAATAGAAGTATATTATAACCTATGTTTCATCTTATTGGCAATAATTATGATTAGAGTTAATTAATAAACGTTTCCATTCTCCCTGTATTTTCTCCACACATTTTCAAAGAAACTGTCTTCTTCAGGCATGGGCCTTACAGGGCGCCAATTAAAGCTAACATCAGTTTGGTCAAGTTCTCCCACCTGTACCATATTCCCTTTGCTGTGGTCGTCTAAGCTAAAGCGAAACATCTCGGGTAGGTTTTCAACAAGTTTACCATTAGGAGTGTAGTATAGCGCAGATCCCCTACTTTTACCATCATTATCAACATAGTCTTTTATTGCACATAAATACACCAACTGACTTACTAGTGTATCAAGTAAGATATAAACTTGTTTTAAATTCGGGGAGTTTACTTTTACTAACTGAGTAAAATTGCTAAGTGTATTTCTCACCTCAACAATGTATTCTTCGATTCTTCTAACATCACGTATTGCAGCAGCAACCTCGCTCATTTTTTTACGAGCATAAATGAGCATTTGCTTTGCATTATTGTCATTACCAGATACGCTTTTAGCTATTTCAATAGTCTCTTTTATCTGTGTATTACTAATTCGCGCAAAATCCTCGTTTCCTATAGCCTCTCCCGTACCTTTTTTTGCAATATATCTAGCTGCTCTTGCTGCTCCAACTTGTCCTGCATTTAGTGCACTCCCGCCTGGTCTGTACACACCATGTGTTGCAGCTACCTCACCTACAGCAAATAAACCTTCAATATTGGTTTGCCACCAAAGATCTACATCCAGTCCACCATTGTTGTGCTGAGCACAAAGTGCTATTTCAAGCCGGTCTACAGACAAATCCACACCATGGCTTTTATAAAACTGTACTGCGGGAGCATTCATATGCAAAAGCCTATCTATAGGAGTTCCAAATAGTGCTCCTGCCGACTCAAGGTATTCATATGCTTCATTGTCTAATACTGAAAAATCAATATTTTTAGTTGGGTTCTTTGTAAAATCAAGATAAACCCTTCTTTTTTTAATGTATGATTCAATATATACAAGAATATCTATAATGGATGAGCCGTCCTCAACTTTTCTTACGTCAAAAGGCCATTGGTAGCCTTTCATGAAGATTTTTGTTAGGAGTTCGCCATCATCTTTAAAGTATTCATTTAAAAATTCTTTCTCGTCTGATCCATCCTCATTCGTAGAAACAAAGCAAGGAAGGCATTGCATGTACGTGCCCGAAACATTCCACCGCGGTTTAACAGAAGATAGTCCGTACTGCCATTCTGTTAAGTTTTTACCTTTAACACCTGCCATGAATGCAACTCCTGTTGAACCATGGTGAGAAAACGGATACACCGACTCCGAGTACATACCTGCAGGACCACCTGTGGCATAAATGATATTTTTGCAGGAAAATGCAGTAAATGTAGCTTTTTTATCGGCATTGGTTATATCGCCGTTATTCTCATTGCCACTACTTTTTGTATTAAGGCACAACAAACCTACAACACGCCCACCATCTGTAAGTATTTTAACTGCGAGGTGGTTGTCGAAAATAGGTATCCCCTTTGACATAACCTGGTTTTCCAAGGCTTCAGTCATTAGTTTCGATGTAAGAGGACCTGCTGATGTTGCTCTTTTCCTTGGGTCATGGTCGGTTTTATAACCTATATATTCACCATATCTATTTACCGGAAATGGCACACCGATGTCTGCAAGTTTCATGAAACACTGAACTGACAAAGCAGCTTCAATAAGTGCAGTATCTCCATCAACACATTGACCATCGAATAAATTTTGAGCCATTTCACGAACAGAATCCATTTCAGAGCCTTCAACTGAAAGTTTATAATATGTCTGCTTATCCGATCCGGTGTTCCTGGATGTACCAGCGTTCATATTCTCAGTTATTATTGCAATATCCTTCTGCCCAAAGTTATAAAGTTTGTCTGCAGCACTTAAACCTGCCGCTCCACTTCCAACAATGATGGTATTGAAAGAATGGACAGGTATTTCATAATCGCCAACTGTAATCTTATATAAGTTCAAGGAATCCCCCTCCATAAATAGTTTTATGATAATAATGAAAGTAACACATTGCATTTTGCGATGATACCAATTTTTCATTCGCTGTAAAATATATTGTGGTGTATTATGTATTTGGCAATACAAAAAGAGTGTTTGTAAATAAATGTTAAAAGTTTTCACTATAGCCTTGTTAGATCCATTTAAGATAAAAAGTATATTGTTAATAAAGGCATTTTATATCACCCAAAAATGTCTTGATAATCATTTTACAGACGTTGTATATGAAAACCACCATCTACAAAAATGCATTGCCCGGTAGTATATCTGAACTTGCCAGAGCATAGGGCTGAAACAGCAAGACCTATATCTTCTGGAGTACCCCATCTTTTTATCGGACAAACTCCCTCTTCAAACATTTTGTCATACTTTTCCTTTACTGTAGATGTCATATCAGTTGCAATAATGCCTGGTCTAACTTCATATACAAAAATATCTTCAGACGCAAGTCTATCTGCATAAAGCTTCGTAAGCATAGATATACCTGCTTTTGAAACACAGTATTCCCCTCTGCTGATAGATGAAACTTCTGCAGAGATCGAGGATACATTTATTATAATCCCACGAATACCATTGATAGGCTCTTGTTGCATCATCTTCTTTGCTGCATACTGCGACATAAACATTGTTCCCTTAGTATTTGTATCCATTACACGATCATAACTTTCTTCAGTCATTTCCAGTAAGTCAGCACGCTTTCTAGGTGCTACTCCCGCATTATTGACAAGCACATCAACTCTGCCATATTTTGAAATTGCTTCGTCAACACATCTCATTCTGTCATCATGGTTTGAAAGATCACCTTGGATATATAAATAATCAATATTATTACTTGCAAGTTCATCAAGTGTTTTGCGATGTTTTTCTTCAGGACTTGCCGCCATAATAGCTACAGAGAATCCATCATTTCCAAGCTGTTTTACAATCCCAAGTCCAATACCTCGACTACCTCCAGTAACAATTGCTGTTTTTTTCATTAATGTATTCATTCCTTTCTTAGATGTATAAATATATGTTGATAATGTTCTTACTTTTCTTTAAGAACGTACGTCTTAGTACATATTCGTACATGAGCTCGTTCACTAAAACCTATCTCATCCACTATATAACCTATTATGGACTCTATGTAATTTCTAAAGATAGTATTATGATACCCATAAATTCAATAGTTTTACCTTCCTAATTTCTTCTATGTCTTTATGCCGTCTATGTCTTTTAGAGTATTCTTTAAAAATCCCACTTCACTCTAAGGATAATATAAACATTTATAAAAAGATACATATAATATAGCATAAATATAACGAAATTTCTTCATATTTACCACGTTTGCGACGGATTTTATCGTTATATTCAGTCATATGTTTAGCATATAGTCTGTATCATAAACAATTTAAGTATTTTCTTCTGCTTTTATATGTTTTGGTTCAATGATGAGTTGTTAGCAAAATTCTTAGTAAAGGCTTTTGCGATGGAGCTTTAATGTTCTAACAAACTGTCCGAAAAGTGTTAACTCATCTTTACTAATAAAATAGTGTATAATATAATTGCAACCTAAATACTAAATACAAAAAAAATATTGGAGAGATTTACTATGAGAGTATGTTTTTATGGAAATACAGGTCACGCATTAACAGCAATCGCAGCTAAGCAAAAGCTTCCACAAGTTGATTATGTCGCCTTTTGTCCCAGTTACTCAGGTGAAAACATGGAAAAGGTAAAATCAAGTGCAAGCAATGCAGGATATAATCTGAAAGAATATTGTGATGTTGATGAAATGCTCAAAATAG
The DNA here is from genome assembly GCA_012519655.1 of Clostridiaceae bacterium. Classification (GTDB taxonomy): domain Bacteria; phylum Bacillota; class Clostridia; order DSM-8532; family DSM-8532; genus Thermoclostridium. The sequence goes on from JAAYPS010000065.1 coordinate 69,920, forward strand.
AAAAGCCCGATATACTTGTTGTAGATAATCGTTTCACGGAACGTTATCCTGTTGAAAAGAAGGCTCTTTCTGCTGGGATTCATGTATATGCTGATAAACCCATTGCAACAAATATAGCTGATCTTAACGATCTTTATAGGACTGCAACTAAAACAAATAGTACTATTTGGGCAATGCATACTACAAGGTATGATCCACATTTTTATACTATACGACAGTTGATACAAGATGGTGCAATTGGTAAAGTAAGAATGGTCAATTGTCAAAAGTCATATCGCCTTGGTATAAGACCTGCCTTTTTTAGCGAAAGAAAAACCTATGGCGGAACAATCCCCTGGGTATCAATCCATGCAATAGACATGATTCGTATGGTTACTGGCAAAGAGTGTATTTCGGTATATTCTACTCAGTCATCAGCAGACAACTTTGGTAATGGTGACATGGAGATTATAACTACTTCAAGCTTTGAGCTTGAGGATGATATTCTTGCCACAGTCACTGCCGATTATTACCGTCCTTCAAATGC
>JAAYPS010000066.1 GCA_012519655.1 Clostridiaceae bacterium
CAGTCGCAGCGCACCGATAGATATAATGAGCAGGGCTTATTCCTTCGAATTTCGGATATTATTGAAGACAATATTTCAACATTCCGCGATAAGGATGGTAGAAAGGGATTCTTGCTTGAGAAGGCTGGAATACAAGGAGATTTAACTGAGTTTGGAAGTAGCCTTTCTTTGTCCATCAGCGATTATGACCAGAGAATAGCAGACATGCAGGCGGCGCTATATAAAAAAGAAGAGAGCTACTATCTTCAGTTCTCTAGACTGGAGACCTACATAAATCAAATGAACTCACAGATGAACTGGTTAATGTCTCAGTTAGGTGCCTTTGGATAGAGCTAATATAGACACAATAGCATCGTATAAATATTGTGCAAACATAATGGAGGTTTATAATGAACATTACAGGATATAATCAATACAAGGAAAACAGTGTAAATACCGCTCAACCAGAAGAGTTGATCTTAATGCTATATAATGGACTGGTTAAATTTATTATGAAGGCTCAGCATGCCATTTCCAAGAATGATATGCAGGAGGCTCATGTGAATATCATTAAGTCTGAAAATATTGTTCGTGAGTTTATTGCATCATTGGATGGCGATTATGAAGTATCTTCAAGTCTTTTACTGGTTTATGATTATATGGAGCGAAGACTTATCGAGGCAAATATCCAAAAAAGCATGGATATTTTAGATGAAGTGTTAGGGTTTGCAAAAGAGCTAAGAGCTACGTGGGAACAAGCTATGAAGCTTGCAAAGCAACCCCCTAAGAAGAGTGCCGTAGGCATTTAGAGTCTGTGTCTTATAACAAAGGTATAATCACGGAGGAGATAAATGCATAGACAAGATATTATAAATCAAATGATTGCATTGTCTAAGAAAAAATATGATTTGCTTATAAAGCTAAAGGGCTTATCCGAAAAGCAGAATGAGGCGTTTGGGGAAGAACGCCTCGATTCTGTTGAGAAAATATTAAATGAAAAAGACGTGATTATTAGTAATATAAGCAGTATTGATGAAGAGTTTCTTAAGCATTCTGGCAAGATTAAACAGCTTCTGGGCATAAACAGTTTAACTGAGCTTGAAAACACCAATGTTGAAGGTAGACAGGAGCTTAAAGCACTTATCGAAGAAATTTCGAATCTGGTTGAAGCAATCATTGATATTGAAAAGCAAGGACAAAGTCTTGCTGTTGAAATGAAAAAGTCATTCAGTAAGGAGATTAAGACATTAAACTCCGGGAAAAAAATAACCTCTGCTTATAACAATAAACCTTTGAATAATCCTTCCTACTTCTTCGACAAAAAGAAGTGAAAATTAAAATGCTCTGCCATTGGCAGAGCACTTTAGTTGAAAATTAATTATTATGCATTTACTTTTTCTTTTAGGCCTTTGCCTGCTTTGAATACAGGGGCTTTTGAAGCAGGAATCGTTATTTCTTCTCTGGTCTGGGGATTCCTTCCTTTTCTTTCGGCTCTTTGTTTAACTTCAAAAGTACCAAATCCAACTAAAACTACTTTTTCGCCTGCTACAAGAGAATCTTCTATTGAAGAAATCATAGCATTCAAAGCAAGTTCACTATTTTTCTTGCTTAAACCTGATTTTGCAGCAATGGCACTTACTAATTCTGTTTTGTTCATACAAGATAACCTCCCGCACTTAATTTCGACATCATTTTATAATGAAAACCCACCTATGTCAAGTATTTGAGGCTTATTTTTATCGGAAAATATAAAAACTTTTCCAAAGAATATTTTCTTGAATTGGTAGTTACAGCCAATTTCAAGCCTTTGAGCGTATTTTCAGTAAAATAGGTAGCGAAAATATTATCGAAATCTAAAGTAATTTATCAAAAAATAACGCTTACTTGTTGACTTTCGCAGTACTAATTAGTATTTTGCTATTTTATTTACAACTAAAAGGTTTTGAGTGAAGCTAAAACACTATTATGTTTACGAATAGTATGAGGCACGTTTTGCTATACAATATTATAGTTATGTGTAAACCCTGGCAAAGCATAATGCACAGCTGATTGATATCAATGCAAAATCATAAAAGCTTCTAATAGTAACATTTACTATATTGTGCTATAATCTACTTAAATTACACGGGATAAATATTTTACTTAATGCTCGTGAAGCATTACAATAAGTTTGTTTGCGCGTTTACAAGCGCATAAAGGTGCATAGAGAGAGACCAATTTGAAGGGCTTAATAGAGGAGAGCAGGATGCAGACAAAATATATTAAATATGAGTCTTCTGATATACCAGAGTTTAACGAAGCAGCAAAGGCATTACAGCAAGGAAAGCTTGTGGCTTTTCCTACCGAAACAGTTTATGGGTTAGGTGCAGATGCGCTTAACAGTGATGCTGTAAAATCTATATATATTGCAAAGGGAAGGCCAAGCGACAATCCTCTTATAGTGCATATATCCGACATAGAAATGCTAAAACCCCTTGTTGCTAAGATTAAGCCAGATGTAGTCAAATTGGTATCGGAATATTGGCCAGGACCTCTTACAGTGGTTTTGCAAAAGTCAGATATTGTACCAGATGTGACAACTGGTGGTCTTGATACTGTGGCTATCAGAATGCCTGACCATCCTATTGCGCTGGAACTAATCAGAAAGGCCAATATACCAATTGCAGCACCGAGTGCTAACCGTTCAGGCAGACCCAGCCCTACTTTGGCAGAACATGTAGCAGAAGACCTTGATGGCAGAATATCTTATATCATAGATGGGGGACCATGTAGAGTGGGAATTGAATCCACAGTTGTTGATATGACAGGTGATACTGCCACAATTTTAAGACCTGGAGGTATTACGCCTTCTATGATAGAAAAGGTTTTGGGCAAAGTAGAGCTTGATAAGAGTCTTATGGATAAAAAAAATGTTGAAATACCAAAATCACCTGGAATGAAATACAGGCATTATTCACCAAAAGCAGATGTGTTTGTAGTTACAGGTTTCCATGAGGATGTTGCGAATTGGACAAAGAACAAAATCATACAAGACAAGAACATGGGGAAAAAATCTGTGGTTCTTGCAGCAAAGGAGCATATCGAGCAATTTGGCTTAAATAATGCTATATCTTATGGTAGCGTAAAAGATGCTTCAGAGGTGGCTGCTAATATCTTCAGTCTATTTAGAAAATGTGATCAAGATGGAGTAGATAAAATTTACGTTGAGGCAATATCAAAAGAAGGTATAGGTCTTGCAGTAATGAACCGTATTGAAAAAGCTGCAGGTGGGAAAATAATTGAGGTGTGAAATATTTTTCGTCAATAGATAGTTTAGTTAGGGTCAATAGGGGATTTAGGTAACTCAAAGAGGCAAGCTGGTATCAAATTTACATAAGTTTATAAGTATGTTAGTTAAAACGAAAAGCGATAGGTTTAGTATATTAAAATAATTATAGGAGCAAAAGTATGAAAAAAATTCTTTTTGTCTGTACTGGTAACACGTGCAGGAGTCCTATGGCAGAGGCTTTATTTACTGATATTATTGAGTCCGAAGGATATGACGATAAGTTTTTGTGCGACTCTGCAGGTGTATATGCCTTTGAAGGAGATAGTGCTTCGCCCGAAGCTATAGAGGCGATGAAATATTATGGTCTTGATATATCGAAACACTGCTCAAAGACACTCGATTATGAAATGATCAAGGATGCATATATTATTCTTACAATGACAAGAGACCATAAAAGAATGATACTTGATGTATACCCAGAAGCAGCCGATAAGGTTTTTACACTAAAGGAGTTTGCGGACTATGATGAGGCTGACTGGGATATTTCAGACCCTTTTGGATATAATGATAAGATCTACAGTGCTTGTGCAGAAGAGTTGGAATTGGCTCTGTTAAAAATTTTGGATAAGCTTTGACAATGGTATTGATATCTTATAAAATGGCTATAGACTTAAGCAATTTAGCATTAAGTTTAAAGTTATCCATCGGCCTGTAAATGAAAGGCTTTTGCGATGTGACCTTTACAATAATAGCTGTACAATATGTGATAACAAACGCTCATGTATAACCACAATATATTGCATAGCTAACTAAATTCCGTACCATCGCAAAATACCCTAATGAGTAAATGTGTTAAGAGGATGGATAGACTAAAACCATATATCACAGCGTTTAACAACCAATTTGTTTTCAAAAGAGGGGAGACTTTAATTTTATGATAGCGATAGGTAGTGATCATGGTGGTTATGAATTAAAAGAAGCAATTATGAGCTATTTTGATAGCGAAAACATAGAGTATAAGGACTTTGGTATACACAAACTTGAAGCAGTGGATTATTCAGATGTAGGCGTAGTCGTTGCAAACGCTGTAACATCTGGTGAATGTGATTTAGGTATTATAATATGTGGAACAGGCATAGGTATTTCCATTGCAGCAAATAAAGTTCCAGGAATAAGAGCAGCACTATGCACAGACACATACATGGCACGTATGGCAAAAGAACATAATGACGCCAATGTGCTTGCACTGGGTGGACGCGTTTTAGGGATTGGTTTAGCACTTGACATTGTTAAAACATTCATTGAAACTCCATTCTCACAAGAAAGCCGCCACCAAAACAGAATCGATAAGATCGTAGTTATCGAAGAACAAAATAGTAAGTAAATGGAATGCCATTTAAAGGCATTCCATTTTTTAAGAGTTTAAAACAATATATTGATACAAAAAACGGAAGGTGGTTTTTACATGCAAGAAAATAGTAATGTTTTTATTTTTGATCATCCCCTTATCCAGCATAAGATCTCTTTGCTGAGGGATAAAAATACAAGCTCTAAAGATTTTAGAGAGTTAGTATCAGAGATATCGGTATTAATGGGATATGAAGTCACAAGGGATATTCCCCTGAAGGAAATTGAAGTTGAAACACCGGTAGCTATGGCGAAGGCTAAAACCATTTCGGGAAAGAAGCTTGCCGTTATACCAATATTAAGGGCAGGGCTTGGAATGGCAGACGGTTTTCTACAACTTGTACCAATGGCACGTGTTGGCCATATAGGAATTTACAGGGACCATGAGACTCTCGAAGCCATAGAATACTACTGTAAGCTCCCTAAAGATATTGAAGAGAGGGATGTCGTACTTGTAGATCCGATGCTTGCAACGGCAGGATCAGCAATAGGTGCAGTAGAGTGCTTAAAGAAGCGCGATGTAAAGAATATTAAGTTTATGTGTTTAATTGCTTCCAGAGAAGGAATACGTCGCTTGCACACTGCGTACCCTGATGTAGCCATATATTGTGCGGCAGTGGATGAAGAATTGAATGAATTTGGGTATATTGTTCCGGGGCTTGGCGATGCCGGAGATAGACTTTTTGGCACAAAGTAATAGTTATTAAGGTTAGATTGAAAACACTATAAGTGAGTTTATATATTGTGTTCGCGAAAAAATAGAAGGGGTGAAGCTATTGTGAGGCCATCTTGGGATGAATATTTTATGGACATTGTAGAACTGGTAAAAGAACGTTCAACATGTCTACGACGCCAAGTTGGGGCATTGATAGTAAAGGACAAGCGTATACTTGCCACAGGTTACAATGGTGCACCAGTAGGATGCAAACATTGTGAAGAGGTGGGGTGCCTTAGAGATCAGTTAGGGATACCATCTGGAAAAATGCACGAAATTTGCCGGGCAGCTCATGCAGAGCAAAACGCAATTGTGCAGGCAGCGTACTCTGGAACAAGTGTTAAAGACAGCACTATGTATGTAACAACACAGCCCTGTGTTCTTTGTGCGAAGTTAATAATTAATGCTGGTATTACTAAAATTATTTTTAAAGGCGATTATCCCGATAGCCTTGCACTCGAACTTTTACAAGAGGCTGGCGTAAGAGTGATAAAATACGAAGCCCCAAGCGATACAATAATTAAGTAGTAATGTAATGTTGCCCAAGTAAGAAGAAAATATTTTTGTAAAATTTTGAGTGAAATAAGTGCGAAAGTTTTTTGAAAGTAAGAGGGAACATTTTCTTAGGTTATATTGTCTAACTATTCTGGAGACAATAAACCTAAGTTACTTATTTTACTGATTTAAATGAGGTGACTAAAGATAAATGATAGAATATGAATATATTATACCGTTTGCAATAGCTCTAATTGTTTCGTTTTTCGCAACCCCTATAGCTAAGAAAATAGCTGTGTCATTTAATGCAATTGATGTTCCCAAAGACGACAGGAGAATGCATAAAAGACCAGTAGCACTCATGGGTGGACTTGCTATTATTACTGGCTTTATTGTTTCCATTTTATATGCTTTCTTTGTATATCAACCTGATATATTAAAATCATGGCTTGTAGAGTTTCCAACAGCAAAGATAGTTGGAGTTTTAGTCAGTGCTATTATTATTATTGTCATGGGGGCCATTGATGATGTGCGTCCTTTAACTGCCAAAGTTAAGTTTCCCATACAATTAATTGCAGCAGCCATCGTTGTGTTTACAGGTACAAAAATAAAATATATTACCATTTCAATTAAGGATATTAAGTATATAAGCATTGAAGATACAATATCCATAGTACTTTCTATTTTGTGGATTGTTGGAATAACAAATGCAATTAATTTAATTGATGGTTTGGATGGCCTTGCAGCTGGAGTAGCGGCCATAGCGTCGTTATCATTGTTTGTTGTTTCAGTTATGATGGCGCCAGATGTTCATGTTGTTTTTGCCGTACTATATGTTGCATTGGCAGGTTCTATTATGGGTTTTCTACCTTACAATTTCAATCCTGCAAAGATATTTATAGGGTCAACTGGAGCGTATTTTTTGGGATTCATTTTAGCTGTTATATCTATCGAAGGCGCTACAAAAGCGTATACAGCATTGACAATGGTGGTTTCACTTGTTGCGTTGGCGTTTCCGATATTTGATACACTTTTTGCTATTGTAAGAAGAGTACTGAATAAGAAGCCCATTGGAGAAGGTGACAGGGGTCATATTCATCATAGGCTGGTTGATATGGGAATATCTCAAAAATACTCAGTTACAATATTGTATGTTGTCAGCGCTGCATTAGGTATTGTCTCAATACTTCTTGCTAATAAAGGACTATTACCTGCAATAATTCTTGTAGTTATCATATCGGTTTTTGTAGTTGGGGGAGCGAGATATTTAAGCGGAATTGTTGGCAATAAACAGAACACCCCTGTATCTGAAAACACATTGGAAGATGAATCTGATAAAGGTAGGACGCATGAAAAGACAGCTACCTATCCACGAGGTCAGACTGAAAAGCCTTAATGGATAATCATTTGTAATAATTTGAAGACTAAAAATCCTATTCAATTCACATAATTAGGAACAGGATTAGCTTAATAGAGAATATTTGTATTATTATATCTAGATGGAGAATAGAGAATGAAAAAACCAATAATATTAACAATATTCGGGACAAGACCTGAAGCTATAAAAATGGCTCCGCTTGTTAAGGAAATTGCCAACTCCTCAGATCTTGTGTCAAAAGTATGTGTAACAGCACAGCATAGACAAATGCTAGATCAAGTGCTGGACATTTTCGAAATAACACCGGACTATGATTTAGACATAATGAAAGACAGACAGACCCTATCCGGGATTACAAAACTTGTACTTGAGGGAGTTGAAAAGGTTCTTTTAGAATTAAAACCCGATATGGTTTTAGTTCACGGTGACACCACAACAACCTTTGCTGCATCATTGGCAGCATTTTACGCACAAATATCTGTAGGGCATGTGGAAGCAGGGCTTAGAACATATGATAAGTATTTTCCATACCCTGAAGAAATGAATAGGAGACTTACAAGCTGTATTGCTGATATTTATTTTTCACCCACACAAGCGAATTATAATAATCTGGTAAATGAAGGGATTAACCCCGATGTTATATATATTACTGGAAATACTGTTATTGATGCACTAAAATCAACTGTTTCGCAAGAATATGATTTTAAGGACGAGAATCTAAAGAAAATTGATTTTTTAGGTAAAAGAGTAATTGCCGTTGAAGCACATAGAAGGGAAAACCTTGGACAGCCAATAGAGGATATTTGCTTTGCTTTAAAGGAGATTATTACAAAATACGACGATATAGAAATAGTTTGGCCAGTACATTTAAACCCTCAAGTTCAAGAGCCGGTAAAACGAATTCTTGGCGATTTATCGCAAGTTCACCTGCTTGATCCATTGCAGGTTCAGGATATGCACAACATGTTATCCCGGGCACATTTAGTCCTTACAGACTCAGGTGGTTTGCAGGAAGAAGCACCTTCCCTTGGTAAACCCGTTCTTGTTATGAGAAATGAAACAGAGCGCCCCGAAGCAGTTAAAGCTGGAACAGTAAAGATTATTGGCACAGATAGACGTACTATTGTTGAGCAGACGTCAAAACTTTTAAGTATACCTAGCGAATATACCAAAATGGCCCAAAGTGTTAACCCTTATGGGGATGGATATGCTTCATCAAGGATAGTTGATGCTATAAGGTATTGGTTTAAGCTCACAGACAAAAAACCCGATGCTTTTGAATAATTTGAACGGATTTTGATATAAATCGTTCAGAAATTGATAAAAATCTTCAGCAAAACGGCTTGACAATTTTCTAAATCTTTTGTATACTGATAAAGCCGCATCGAAATGGCGTAAATGATGGGCGCATAGCTCAGCTGGGAGAGCACCTGCCTTACAAGCAGGGGGTCATAGGTTCGAGCCCTATTGTGCCCACCATTATTTTTCTAAAAGTTTAATATTACACATATGGCCCGGTAGTTCAGTCGGTTTAGAACGCTAGCCTGTCACGCTAGAGGCCGAGGGTTCGAGTCCCTTCCGGGTCGCCATATGCCCAGATAGCTCAGTCGGTAGAGCAGAGGACTGAAAATCCTCGTGTCGGTGGTTCGATTCCGCCTCTGGGCACCAGAATAGAGGGTAACACCTCTAGACTGTGCGGGAATA
>JAAYPS010000067.1 GCA_012519655.1 Clostridiaceae bacterium
TGGAAAATTCTTCTACATACTGATCCCAATCTATCTCTTGCTTTTTATATCTCAATAATGTATTTTTCTCAGGTGCAAAGGTTATGTCATGATTGTATGAAATGCCTGCAATTTCATGAAGAAAATATTTAATATCAGGGTGTTTAGTGAAACCAGCTAACTGGGACGTATTGTTCAACCTTATATCTGTCACAATAGCAATATTATTTTTCTTCAATAATTCAAAAAAAGTTTCTGCAGTTTTTTTTGTATAACCTATAGTATATATTTTATCTATCATCACACACTAATCCTACCTACAATATCTACATCTAACCTATAACCTATTTCACTATTACGGAGGTGGTAGCTTTTTTCAACCATTTCATCAAAAGATAGACTGTCGCTTAAAAATGATGTCTGATCCATGGTCGGGAAATAGTGTTTAACTAAGTCTTGCTCGATTTGTTCTTGCGTTATATAAGAACCATCGGCAAGAATATTCCTAACTTCATATCCCTTTTTATAAAATTCACGAGCTACCATTATACTTCTATGACATAAACTTGGATCTTTTTCGGCACACATAAGAACAAAGACATAGTTTAAATCCATCCCCGCTTCAATTTTTCGCATTCCTTCTTTAAACGATTCCGATTGTACATATTCTGAAAAGTCCATATATCCGGTTTTATAATATTTCTTATCACTCTGTCTTGCACCAAAATGAGAGCTATAATTCCTATAAATGATACCGTTTGACTTTAAGATCTTTTCTATATTACCTTTGTTATAATCTTGATAAAACTTAGAACTCGGATAACTTCTAACGTCAATTAAACTTGTGATATGGTATTTTTTAAGTACATTCACGAAGTCTTCTACCTCAAACGATGAATATCCAATTGTGTATACATTTTTCACCTAGTATCACCCTTTTAATATGAACTTATATTTTTATTATACAGCAAACCATAGATTAATAATAGTTATTTTACAAATTTCGACTTAACTGTCATATACAATATGTTTTTGGTTCTTATCAATCAGTTTTTCATTTTATGCATAAAAACATGCACTTTATGTATAGCACATTGACATCCCAATTATTACTAAATATGATATTCGCAAACAATACTTTATTGCGTGGTATTATCGTTCAATTCAAAGGAGCTTGTCTATGAGTATTTTTATGAAGAAGTATATTAAAACCATTGTATTGTCTATATTATTGCTGTTCTTTTCTATACAACACAGTTTTATGGTTGGATATTCTACAGGCACAATATTTCCGGGAAATATATGCTCAGTCTCAGCTGCTAAGGAAACATTCCAGTTTCCAGATGTTCCAAAATCAGCATGGTATTTTGACGATTTGCAATACATTCTAAATGATCCGAGGCATATCTTTGCCGGGTATCCAGACGGCACGTTTAGACCAAATGACACTCTTACGGTGGATATGTATATCAAATTAATTGTAACTGTAATGGGCCACAATGTTGAAAATGGGCAGAATTACTGGGCTTCAACATATATAGAAAAAGCCATAGACGAAGGGTATGTAGTTTTAGATGAAGATTATCTTTTTTCATATAAAACAAAAGACGATCCTTATGCAGGATATAAGCGACCTATTAATCGAGCAGACATGGCTTTGATTGCTGGTAGAGCTTTGGATGATATTACAGATAATAGCGACTATAGAGATCCTATCGCGGTAAGCAGTCTCATAAAAGACTATCAAGACATATCTCACTATCAGAAATGGAATGTTGTTAAATGCTATGATTTAGGGATTTTAACGGGCTTCCCTGACGGAGAGTTCAAGCCTGATAATATTCTTACAAGAGCAGAAGCTGTGGCTGTAATAAGAAGGTTAATTGATCCATCAGCAAGAAAAAAGGTCGATTTACCTACTGTTGCAAACCCAACTCCAACACCAATACCAGTAAATGAGTTGAACCGTCCTGCAAAAAAGGATTTGGGCAGTGGAGTAGTGGAAGTTGAAGGAGTGAAATTCGATCCTGAAACCGATATTGTAAACCCTTCAAATGGCGCAATGGGAATACTTAAAGCCGAGGAGTTTGTAGGCGTGGCTTTAGAATACTTAACGTTTTACGAACATGAAGGAAAAGCAAGGGTAAAAGGGTATATACCTGAGCTGCCAGAGGGGTATGAGTGGTTGTTTGCTTTGCATTGTAATGTAAAAGAACCAGATGACCGAGGATTTTATGGAGGCATATACACTACTGAAAAAGATGAAATCCCGGAGTTTAGACTACCGCTTAATGGTAGAACATTTGATATGCCGCTTTATACGGATAAGGATAGGATAATAGCACTTGTTCTCATTTGTGAAGTTCAATCAAGTTCATCTCAAGTAAGTGGGGGTTATTTTTGGATTTCATTCACAGAAGAAA
>JAAYPS010000068.1 GCA_012519655.1 Clostridiaceae bacterium
AACAGCTATTTAACTGGGACATTTCGCTAAGCTGCGAATTTGTTATATATTAAATAGCTGTTTATCCATGTCACATTATATAATCAGAATTTATATTTTAATCAAGTTTTTTTAGAAATGCTTTATAGCCTTTGTATGCCGTATAAACATCAACTTTACTTGTTATCTCAAAAGGAGCATGCATAGATAAAACAGGAACGCCACAGTCCACAACATCTACACCAAGATTTGCTATATACATAGCTATGGTTCCGCCGCCACCTTTGTCTACAGCTCCAAGTTCTGTGGTATGCCAAGCCACATCATTATCATTGAAAACTCTTCTAATTTTTGATAATAATTCTGCATGGGCATCTGAAGCACCTGATTTGCCACGCGCACCGCTAAACTTCAAAATTGCTAATCCTCTGCCTAGGTAAGCCGAATTGTACTTGTCATGAGTACCTTCATAATTTGGGTCATATGCAGCATTCACATCCGCAGATAGCATTATTGAGTTGTTGAGGCAACGTCTTAATATAATATCAGTATAATTCTCATTTGTTAGGTTACAAAGATCTGCAAGGAAGTCTTCTAAGAACCTTGACTCTGCTCCGGTATTTCCTACGCTGCCAATTTCCTCTTTGTCGGTAAGAACGCATAATGCTGTGTATTCCGGATCTTGTATATCGAAAAGAGCTGTCATTGAAGTGTATGCACAAACTCTGTCGTCTTGTCCATAAGCTCCTATCATACTTCTATCAAAGCCTACATCCTTTGCCTTAAATGCAGGTACTAATTCCAGTTCTGCTGAGAAAAAGTCTTCTTCAACAATATCATACTTTTCATATAGTAAGTTAAGTATGTTAAGTTTAACTTTTTCACTAACTTCTTTATCACCATATGGTATTGAGCCCACTAAGGCGTTCATTGCCTCAGCTACTATAGCTTCACTCATTTTCTTATCCATTTGATCCTTAGCAAGGTGTGGAAGGAGATCTGTAATAGTGAAAACAGGATCGTTTTCATCTTCGCCAATGCTAACATCAACTGTTTCACCATTCTTCTTCAATATAACACCATGTAAGGACAATGGTATAGCAAGCCATTGATATTTTTTTATTCCACCGTAATAATGTGTTTTAAAAAAGGCCATGTCGGTATTTTCATACAATGGATATTGTTTAATGTCGATTCTTGGCGCATCAACATGTGCACCAACCATTCTGGTTCCTTTATCAAAAGGCTTTTTTCCTATTATAGCCAAGATTACTGCCTTGTCTTTAATATTTCTATAAACTTTATCACCTGCGGTTAAAGGAAGATCCTCATCGATAATTTTGTCTAGATTTTCATAGCCAAGCTTCTCAGCTCTTTTAATGGTTTCTTTCACACATTGACGCTCGGTTTTTCCAATGTCTAAATATGCTTTATAGTCATCGCAATAACTAAATATTTTTTCTCTGTCTGGAATCTTATCCCAAGCATTTACTTTTTTATAACTAAGCTTTTCCATCAATTTCTGACCTTTGCTCTTTACTTTTGTTTCTTCCATAGTAACCCTCTTTCCTAGTAAAAATCTTATTGGTAAATTTTTTAACTATTCATATTATACCACATAGGGCAAATAAAAAAACATTAAAAAACCCGGTAAACCGGGTGTTAAAGTTCATTTTTTAATTTATTTACTATTTATAGAATAATACAAATTAACCCCCCACTGCCTTCATTTATTATTCTTTGCAGTGTTTCTTGTAGTTTCATTTGAGCATCTTCAGGCATTCTATATAGTTTATTTTGGAGACCTTCAGTAATAAGTTCATACAATGATTTACCAAAGATATTGGAATCCCATAGTTTGTCGGGCTGACCTTCAAACTCCTTCAAAAGATAATTAACAAGCTCTTCAGATTGTTTCTCCGAACCCACAAGAGGTGCGATTTCTGTTTCTATGTCAGCTCGTATCATATGTATTGATGGAGCGCTTGCCCTAAGCCTTACACCAAATCTATTACCTTGTCGTATTATTTCAGGAGACTCAAGTGTAAGCTCGTCAAGCTGTGGTGTTACAACGCCATAACCTTTGGTCTTAACTTCGTGTAATGCATACTCAATTTTTTTGTATTCATTTTTAATTCCTGATAGCTCTTTAAGAACACTAAACAATTCGTGTTCCCCTTCAATATTCAGTCCTGTCTCAGTATTTAGTATTTGATAGAACAGACCATCTGACATATTGACTTCTAAATTAACTCTTCCACTTCCAAGCTGCATTTCAGATATTCTACAGCTTTTTACAAAATCATATTCATTTAGCATACAAATATTATTATTTATATGTCTTATTGAGGCCTTATCCACCATTGCTTCACGTAGTGCACATATAATATCATTTCTTAACCAATGCTGTGGCTCAAGTCGTGTAATCCATCTCGGAATGTCCACAGCTACCTCGCGAACAGGAAATTCATATAGGATTGTTTTCATTGCTTGGTGAATATCTCTTGTTGTCATATTTAAGCAATCCATTGGAATAACTGGTTTATTGTACTTATCAGAAAGCTTTTCAGCCATTTGCCTAACCTCAGTCTGGTCGGGAAATGCTGAGTTCAGAATAATTATGTAAGGCTTTTGACTTTCATCAAGTTCAGCTATTACTTTTTCCTCTGCTTCTTCATACTCTTCTCTTGGTACATTAGTAAAAGAACCATCACTTGTCATTGCAATCGCAATCGATGAATGCTCTCTTATTACTTTTCTTGTACCTGTTTCAGCTGCTTCTTCAAATGGAATAGGATCTTCAAACCAGGGTGTATGAACCATTCTCGGCACTTCACCCTCCATATATCCCAATGCGCTTTTTACCATGTATCCAACACAATCTACAAGTCGTACATTCATTGTCGCATTATCTTCCATCTCAATTGTTACAGCTTCGTTTGGAACAAATTTGGGTTCAGTTGTCATTATTGTACGTCCCGAACCACTTTGCGGTGTTTCATCAATTGCACGCTCTCGTTCATAAGGATTTTGGATATTTGGGATTACTAATCCTTCCATAAATCTTTTTATAAAAGTAGATTTTCCAGTCCTGACAGGACCAACAACACCGATATAAATCTCACCATTTGTCCTTGTTGCTATATCTTCATAGATCCTGTAATCTCTTTCCACGGCGTATCCCCCTCTGTTTCATAGTTTTAACGGGTCTCCCAATCCTTCTATAATATATTGAACAAGTCCTTCATTTATTCCAAAAAAATAAAGCCTTATAAGGCTTATTTTATTATTTTATATTACTAGGAATTTATCTTTATATTTGTTGGTTATAATTCGTCTGCGTTAGATGGTTAATCTGTTAGATTGTTATTTATATGATTCTTTTTTAATCTGTCTTGTTTACTCGTTAATATCATCTTCAATTTTGTTTACTTGATTAACATTCTCTTTTATACTATCTGATACATTATTGTCATCTTCCACTTTAGTATCATCAGTATGATCCATTTCGTCAGCATCGTCTGCGTCCATACTGCCCTGATTTGCTAATTCCTCTCTTTCAGCGTTATCAGCACGTTTTTTCATGATTAAAAATAGCACATAAAACAGCATAATCACTAAAGTTTCAGTAGATCTGTAGTGGAAAAACAATAGATTTATAAATAGAACTAAAAATACTATTAATGCTATCCATGCTAAAATTCTTCTTTTCATTTATGCCACTCCTGTTTTTAGTAAAATTAATAGGTATATTTCCAGGTTATTTATCCTTATCTCTTCGACTAAGGATCCAGTCATGAATTCTAAGCTCATAACCATTTTGAGTAGGCTCATAATAAATAGTACCCTTCATAACATCAGGTAAATATTCTTGATCCACAATATTGCCTGGGAAATCATGAGCATATAAGTAGCCATTTCCGTAACCCAATTCAGCCATACCTTTAGCTGGAGCATTTCTAAGGTGCATGGGCACCTCACCTGTGTTTTTGTTCTCCACATCTGCAAGAACACTATCTATTCCTTTGTAACATGAATTAGACTTTGGACTTGTTGCTACCATAACAGCTGCTTGGGCAAGCAAAATTCTTGCTTCGGGCATCCCAATCCGCTCTATTGCTTGTGCGGCTGAAACCGCAACTGTAAGTGCATTCGGATTTGCCATTCCAACATCTTCAGCAGCACAAATCATTATTCTTCTTATAAGAAATTCCGGTGTTTCACCAGCATAAAGTGCTCTACCTAAGTAAAACAATGCGGCATCTGGATCGCTACCTCGCATTGATTTTATTAGAGCACTAATATTATCATAATGAGCTTCAGAGGATTTATCAAACCGTACGGCCTTTTTCTGGACACATTCTTCAACAACTTTAGTATCTATTATGTAATATCCATCGCTGTCAGTTTCAGAAGTAAGAACTGCAAGCTCAATAGCGTTTAAAGCAACTCTTGCGTCTCCACTTGATAATGCAGCAAGAAGTTTAAGTGCATCATCAGATATATCAACTTTAAGTTTTCCATAACCACGCTCTTTATCTTCAATAGCTTGCTTTATTATACTGATAATATTCTCATCAGTTAGTGGTTTTAGCATGAATACTGTTGATCTTGAAATTAGAGCCTTGTTAACTTCAAAGAAAGGATTCTCAGTTGTAGCTCCAATCAAAACAATAAGGCCATTTTCAACATAAGGCAGAAGGGCATCTTGTTGTGATTTATTGAATCTATGAATTTCATCAATGAACAATACGCAGCGACCCGAAGGGTTCAAGAACTCATTTGACGTCTCTTCAACTATTGCTTTAATATCTTTCACACCAGCTGTAACTGCATTTAGCTGACGAAAAACTGTTTTAGTTGTGTTGGCTATTATTCTGGCCAGAGAGGTTTTACCTGTACCAGGAGGACCATATAAAATAATGGACGATATGGTATCGGCCTTAATCATTCTATTTAACAGTTTACCCTGTCCAACAATGTGTTCCTGCCCTATAAATTCATCAAGTGTTTGCGGCATCATTCTAAATGCCAACGGTTCTTTCTTTCTGTACCTCTGCAATTAAACCACCTTTCTGATTTCTACGAAATTCAAATAAGTTTATATTAATTCATTTTTTTCTAAACAATTTTTATATTTCTGATATAAATCAGGTCTTTTTCTACGAGTTGTTTCAACTTTCTTTTCAAAGCGCCATTTTTCAATTTTAGCATGATGTCCAGACAACAAGACGTCGGGTACACTTTTTGATAGAAATACCTGAGGCCTGGTATATTGTGGGTATTCTAGCAAGCCATCATAATGAGATTCATCCTGATATGCATCTTCCGAAGGCAGTACACCATCTACCATTCGACTAATGCAATCAATAAGAACCATAGCAGGTAATTCGCCGCCCGTTAAGACATAATCACCTATGGATATCTCTTCATCAACAATTTCTTCAAGAACACGCTCATCTACACCTTCATAATGTCCACAAAGAATTATAATGTGTTTTTCCTTAGAAAGCCTTTTTGCCGTGCTCTGCGTTAGAACCTTTCCCTGTGGGCTCATATAGACTGTTAATGGGCTGTATGTGAGATCTTTTTTTATATGTTTCCAGCAGTCATATATAGGCTGTGCAGTCATAACCATGCCTGTACCACCGCCATATGGGTAATCATCGGTTTTTTTATGTTTATTTTCGGAAAAATCTCTAATGTTATGAGTTCGAATTTCTATAATATTATTATCACGAGCTCTACCAATAATGCTTTCAGATAAAAATAAATCAATACTTTCTGGAAAAAGTGTCATAATATCAAATATCATCTATCTACAAGTCCTTCCGGTAAACTAACCTGAACTTCTTTATTTTCTATATCAATACTCAAAACCACTTGTTTTATGGCTGGTATAAGTATTTCACCGTATTTTTCACCATTAACAACATACACATCATTACTTCCTGTCTCAATAACATCGGTGATGTTACCTAATAACTGACCTTTTTCATATACATTGCATCCAATTAGATCAACGATGAAAAACTCATCTTCACTTAATATTCGAGCGTTTTTTCTATCAACCTTTAGAAAGCAATCCTTTAACTCGTCAGCTTTATCCTTATTATCTATGCCATGAAGTGTGATTAGAACGAAGTTCTTATGGTACCGAACTTTATCAACAAAATATTCGGTGAGTTTAGCATCCTTCTCAATCCAAACGATTTTCAAATAATCAAAGCGCTCAATATCAGATGTTGATGAAATAACTTTCAATTCGCCTTTTACACCATGGGTATTTATGATCTTTCCAATATTAAGATACTCGCTCAACTCTTTCCTCCACTACCGAATAAAATTTTCAACACAAAAAAATCATTATTAATATGATCAATATGCTTCACTAATTAGCATTTAATTAAAACCCCGACTAAATATGGTCTAAGTCGGGGTTGTTCTTTCTATTCTGATATTGGTTTATCAACTTCTTTGATTGACCATTTTTTAACTGTTATCTTTGTTCTTTCAACACCTGTTTCAATGGTGAATTCATCATCTTTAATGTTAACAATTTTCCCAGCAATACCACCAATGGTAATAACTTTATCACCAACAATTGCATTGTTAATCATCTCTCGGGTTTCTTTCTCTTTCTTTCTTTGCGGTCTAATAAGAATAAAATACATAATTCCAAATAATAAAATTAAAGGCCCGAATTGAATTAAAAATACTAGAATACCATTCATCTCTTCTGCACCTGCAGCTCCTGTAGCTGCTCCGTCTGCAAATGCTTTTAAAAACCAATTCATAGTTTTTCTCCTTTCAAACTTAAGCAAATAAGCTACATGAGTAACCATGTAGCATAAATCATTATACACAATTGCGATAGCCAATTCAATGATTTATTTCACACAAATGACATTTTCATTGCGTATTTCTTTCATAACAAACTTTTATAATCCTACTTTATAACGTATCTAAATTAAATTTGGATACAAAATCACTTAGCACAGGAAGAGCCTTTGAAAAATAAACCATTAATTAATTATCATATCCGTATTTCTCAAAGAACATATTTCTAAAGTCACCTAAACTATCATCACGAATTGCCTGCCTGACATCTTCCATCAGTTTCAATAAGAACCGTAGATTGTGCCATGTTGCGAGCCTTAATCCAAGCATCTCCTTAGCTTTAAATAGATGCCTTATATAAGCCCTGGTAAAGTTCTTACATGCATAGCAATCACAATCATGTTCTATTGGAGAAAAATCCTCCGCGTACTTAGCATCTCTAATAATGATTCTTCCGTTTCGTGTAAATACAGATCCATTTCTCCCTATTCTGGTTGGATGAACGCAATCAAACATATCCACTCCACGTATACTACCATCAATAAGGTAATCGGGGCTACCCACTCCCATAAGGTATCGAGGTTTATCGGTTGGAAGAAATGGTATTGTTTTCTCTAGAATATCCATCATTACTTCACCAGGCTCTCCAACGCTTAATCCTCCAATAGCATACCCAGGAAAATCGAACTCGGTTAATTGTTTTGCGCTTGCCTGTCTTAAATCAGCATACATACTGCCCTGGACTATACCAAAAAGAGATTGCTTATCGCTATTCTTATGTGCTTTAATACATCTTTCTGCCCATCTAGTTGTCATCTCCATAGACTTTTTCGCATATTCATAGTCACATGGATATGGGGCGCATTCGTCAAATGCCATAATAATATCAGAACCAAGTGCATTTTGAATTTCCATTGATTTTTCGGGCGATAAGAAGTATTTCGAGCCATCTATATGAGATTTAAAAGTAACACCTTCTTCTTTAATATCCCTTAAGTCGGCAAGGCTAAATACTTGAAAGCCTCCGCTATCGGTAAGAATAGGTCTGTCCCAGTTCATGAAGTTATGTAGCCCTCCCGCCTCACGTATCAATTCATGACCTGGGCGTAAAAATAGATGATAGGTATTACTTAGAATAATACCTGCACCCACTTGTTTTAACTCGTCAGGTGACATGCCCTTAACCGTAGCTTGAGTTCCGACAGGCATAAATGCAGGTGTATCAAAACTTCCATGAGGAGTATGGACCTTACCAAGTCGTGCACCTGTTTGTTTGCATACATGAATGAGTTCATAAGTCACTGCTGGCATTTATTACATCCTTTTTATGAGTATTGCTGAATAATAATTAGCTTTTATATATTAACCTAGATCTTAAACAAGGTCAACTTGTAGTCATATCTAAGGCTTTTATGATGTAACCTTTTTATTGATGCATGTAATCATCATAATTATTATTGCTTTGTTTTCTTCCTTTAGCCAACATTGCCAGACCTGCTACTATTAGAACGGCTGGTAAAATGAACCTTGAAAAACCTCCAAGATTTCTAATTGTAAACGAGAAAAAGATTAGTGATATTCCAGTAAGTATACCGATAGGAATTAATAAACCTTTCTCACGCTTTCCAAAGATATATAGTTCAAAAAGTCCAACTGCAGGTGCGAGAATACAGCCAGGCCACATTACATCATAGATGTGCCACAGTTCTGATGTTTGAAAAACAATACCTAAGGCTAATAGAATTCCACCCGGCACTAAAAGTCCTACATTTTTTCTATTAGAATAGTATCCTGCATGAAATAGTAGTGAAATAAATATTAATATCATGGGCCAAAACGTTGACATAATAGATCCAAGGCTAGGAATAATGCCAAAAGAACCCAGTACTGATAATACACCTACGCAAACGAGTATAACCCCAAGCACAAAATTGCTATTATTTTTTCTCTCCATGATTCAACCTCCTAATGGGCGTTTTTTATAGTTCTATTATAAATAACTATTATGAAAATCCCCTTAGTTGTTTATTAGAATTTAATTAGAATTTACTTTTTTTTGATAGAATACCATCCAACCATTCCATACATAAATCTATCCACCCTGAAACATGCGGATATATGTTCATACTATCTGTGTTTGTTTCCTCATTTGCTAATGATAAACCATGAGGCCCTTTAGGATAAATATGTAGCTCAAACGGAACCTTGTTTTTTTGAAGTGAGCATGCAAACATCAGGCTGTTTTCAACTGGTACTGACATATCTTCCACTGTATGCCACAAAAATGTCGGTGGAGTGTTTTCTGATACTTGTGTTTCAAGAGACATTTCATTTATTAGTATATCACTGGGGCTTTTACCTATTAAATTCTCCCTTGAACCATTATGTCGAAATTCTTTCATTGTAATGACTGGATATGAAAGAATCATTGTATCGGGTCTATTTTCACCTAAAACTATGCCCTCTGTTTTAAGGTATGGCTTGTTATAATGGACTCCAAGGCTTGCAGCTAAATGAGCTCCCGCCGAAAACCCGCATATAGCAACTTTATCTTTGTCAATATTCCATTGTTCTGCATTTTCCCTGATGATACACATAGCCCGCGAGACATCAAGAAGGGGTTGTGGATGTTTGTTAGGAGCTACACTGTAATATAAAACAAAAGCATGGTAACCTCTTGCTGTGAACTGCATTGCTATCGGTTCGGCTTCCCTTTCAGATTTATGGGTATATCCGCCACCTGGGCATATTAAAACAGCACCACGTGTTTTATCTCCTGAAAGTATGTATGAATTAATATAAGGCTCATAACCATCTACAATATGCTTTGGTGCTAAGCCTTCCCATAATTTAATTTTTTGATTCTTCATATCCATCCCTCTTTTTGAATAATCTAATGTTTATATAATAAGCATTGCATCGCCAAAGCTGAAAAACCGGTAATTCAAGTCTATTGCTTCATGGTATGCATTAAGTATATTCTCTCTACCTGCGAATGCACTTACAAGCATTAAAAGAGTTGACTCGGGCAGATGAAAATTAGTAATAAGTGCATCTATGGCTTTAAACTTATAGCCTGGATAAATAAAAATATCTGTGTCTCCCTCTGTTGGAACTACAGTCCCATCATTATCTGCAACCGACTCCAATACACGGCAACTTGTTGTGCCAACAGCAATTATCCTGCCATTGTTTTTTCTTGTATTATTTATTATATCAGCTGCTTTTTTGTCTATTACAAAATGCTCGGAATGCATATGATGTTCTTCAATGTTTGAAGTTTTTACCGGCCTGAAAGTTCCTATACCAACATGAAGTGTTAACTCAGCAATTTTAACACCCACCTCTTCCAAATCAGCCATGAGCTCTTTTGTAAAATGAAGTCCTGCTGTAGGCGCAGCTGCTGAGCCATTATATTTTGAGTATATAGTCTGATAACGCTCCTTGTCGCTTAGCTTTTCAGTTATATACGGTGGTAATGGTACAATACCCACTTTATCGAGTACTTCTTCGAATATACCTTCGTAATAGAATTTTACAAGTCGGTTTCCACCATCAAGTATGTCAAGAATTTCTGCCTTTAATAAATTATCCCCAAAAACAAATATCGTGCCCCTTTTTGCTCTTCTTCCGGGTTTTAATAAAACTTCCCATATGTCTGTATCATGTTTTTTTAACAATACAAACTCAATTTTTCCTTTAGTTTGCTCTCTTTGACCTAAAAGGCGCGCAGGAATAACCCGGGTATTATTTATTACAAGGCAATCCCCAGGATTAATATATTTTTTTATATCATAGAAATGTTGATGTGTTGTTTCCCCTGTCTCTTTATTAAGCACCAATAATCTTGACATATCTCTTTTTTGAATTGGACTTTGCGCAATAAGAGACTTAGGTAAATCATAGTGAAAATCTTTAAGCTGCATATACGAATCATATCCTTTGAAATAACTAACACTGCATACTAACTATTTTGAGCTTTATTTATGGTTTTCAAACATAAGCTTACATTTATCAGCCCTGTACTTGGAAATAATGTATTCTACAGCTTGACCACTTTTTGATAAGAGAATATTATATATGATTATTAATGCTTGCCCAGGTTGGACATGTAACTGTCCTGCATCAATAGAATCAGTGTAATTTACCTCCAAAGTGCTCTTTGAGTTATATGGTACTAAAGGATATTTACCCCTTAATATTTCATATGAAGGTTTTTTATTCTTAATATCCTCACCAATATCTGGGAAAAGACTTTGGGGTATGTATGAAGTATTATATGAAAAAACTTCATCATTACGTTTATTTAAATAAGTAATACAGGTAAACAATGAGCTATCAGTTTTTATATTAAATATTTCTTTCAATTTAGAACATTCTTTAACTGAAACTGTTTCTACTGAAAGTATTTCCTTCTTTTCAGGTTCAAGACTATCAAGTATTGAATCAGTAAAACCGGTATAATCTTTTATATCTACACTGGATTTGCGTTTTGATACAAAGGTACCCTTGCCTTTCAACTTATATAACTGACCATTATTTGTCAGTTCACTAATAGCTTGTCTAACTGTGGGACGACTTATACCGTATTGTTCACATAGTGCCTGTTCAGATGGTATTTTTGAGTCTTCCTCATATTCACCTGATTCAATCTTTTCAAGTATAATATTCTTTAGTTGACAATATAGTGGTACATTACTATACCTATTAAAGCCTGCCACATTATTTACCCCCAATTTCTTATTATTCTATCTCTTAATAGCAAAACATAAAAACAAATCAAGTTATAAATTAAGTAAGTATATGTCATAATGATGTAAAGTCATTCTTACATTATAACATCTTATATGTTCTTTATAAAAAAATCAAGTACAGAAATGCGTTGAATTATAAATTAGTTCAAAAGACCTATTACTCAACTATTGGTTTAACGGTTGTTTGCGCAAAATATATAAATTGTGCACAAACAATTGTATATAATTTTTTTATCTTTGGTAATTGAGAATTCACAATTTATGCGGACAGTGTTTAGCATCTAAGGATTTTTCGGCTATACATTTAAACTAACCTCAATATCCTCAACTGGATTAGCGTCTAAAACAGCTTTAACTTGGTTTTTAAGAAAATCTTCAACCTGCTGAGCACTTCTTCCTATATAATCCTTTGGATTTAAAATGTTTTGTAATTCATCTTTATTCATATTGAATGCAGAATCTTGTGAAATACGCTCAATAAGGTCATTACTTAAGCCTTCATTCTTTACTCTATTTGCAGCATCCATCGAATGTAGACGAATTTTTTCATGAAGGATTTGTCTGTCTCCTCCCTTTTTAACTGCTTCCATTAAAATGTTCTCTGTTACCATGAAAGGGAGTTCTTCCATTACCCTTTTTTCAATCATTTTAGGATAAACAACTAAACCATCAGCTATATTAATGAAAATATTTAGAATTGAATCTACCGCAAGAAAACCTTCAGGCATGCTAATTCTTTTATTTGCAGAATCGTCAAGAGTTCTCTCAAACCATTGTGTTGAAGCAGTTATTGCTGGGTTTAATGCATTAACAATAACATATCTTGCAAGGGATGAAATTCTTTCGCTTCTCATGGGATTTCTTTTATACGCCATTGCCGATGAACCAATTTGGTTCTTTTCAAAAGGTTCCTCTACTTCTTTCAAATGCTGTAACAATCTCAGGTCATTGCTAAACTTATAACAGCTTTGAGCAATGCTGCTTAATACATTTAAGATTCGAGAATCTTGTTTTCTTGTATATGTTTGTCCTGAAACTGGTATTATGTTCTTAAACCCTGATTTTTCTGCTATAAGTTGTTCAAGCTTTTTAACTTTTTCATGATCGCCATCAAAAAGATTTAGAAAACTAGCCTGAGTACCAGTAGTACCTTTATTTCCAAGGAAAAACAGATTGTCTATTACAAAATCAAGTTCATTAACATCAAATAATAGATCCTGAATCCAGAGACAAGCCCTCTTTCCAACTGTTACTAGCTGTGCAGGCTGGAAATGAGTAAACCCTAAAGTAGGCATATCCCTATACTCATATGCAAACTCAGAAAGCTTTTTAATAACATTTAAAACTTTCAATTTAATAATAAACAATGCTTTACGATAAATAATAAGATCTGTATTATCACAAACATAACAGGATGTTGCACCAAGATGGATGATCCCTTTAGCATTCGGACATTGAGCTCCATAAGCATGAACATGTGACATAACGTCGTGCTTTACTTGTTTTTCAACCTTTTGAGCATACTCATAATTTATGTCATTTTGATATTTCTTTAGTTCATCAATCTGCTCTTGACTAATAGGTAGACCAAGCTCTTTTTGTGATTCTGCTAGTATGATCCATAGAAAACGCCATGTTCTGAATTTCATGTCTTCCGAAAACAAAGCTTGCATTTCTTCACTTGCATATCTTGTTGAAAAAGGGCTTTCATAGGTACTTTTCTGCAATATATTGTCCTCCAAAAAGTAAATAAAGATCTCTCGCACGATATAAAGACATTATGTCGTTAATACATAATGTCTACCAATTACGTCTGTATAAACTATTATATATTGTTTTCAAATAAAAATCCATATGTGTTACCAATATTTATAATTTAATTTTTTATGATCGAATATAAAACATAATTAGACTTTGTAAAGTTAAATTAGACATAGTAAAAAGACGCCAATATTTAGCGTTAGATGTTAATTGTAAAACTAAATTAGACCCAAGTAAATCCTTAGGTCTAATTATAAAAGATGTTGTAATTATAATCTTTTAACTATCATAACTTGTGTGTGTGATTCTTAGCAGCCCATTCTTAATAAAATAATAACTTATTATGAACTCCTGTATATAGATTACAGCAATTTATCTAAAACAACAAGCTCAACACAGGTGCATAGAACTTCTATAGCCAGCTTAAGTTCATCAATTGGTGGAAATGTAGGAGCAATTCGGATATTTTTATCTTCTGGATCTTTCCCATAAGGATAAGTGGCTCCCGCACCAGTTAGTTTAACACCAGCTTCCTGTGCTTTTGCAACAACTTGTTTTGCGCATCCCTCTGGTACATCCAAACTAATAAAATAACCACCCTTTGGATTATTCCATTTAGCAATATTTAAATATCCCAAGTTCTTTTCGAGCATATGTGTAACCATTTCAAACTTTGGTCTTAGTATTTCAGCTTGCTTCTTCATATGTTCTTTAATACCATCAATGTTTTTGAAGTAACGAGCGTGGATTAAGTGATTTATTTTGTTTGGACCTATTGTTTGAGCAGATAACAATTTTTTTGTATAATTTGCGTTATCAATACTACATGCCAAAGCCGCAACTCCTGCACCGGGAAATGATATTTTTGATGTTGAAGCAAAAATATAAACCCTATTGGGATTACCTGCCGCCTTACACTCGTCAAGTATATTTATAATCTTCTTTTCTTCATATAAGTGGTGAACAACATAAGCGTTATCCCAGAAGATAGTAAAATCATCTGCTTTTGTTCTCATGTATGCTAATCTTTTTACTACCTCGTCAGAGTAAATTATTCCAGTCGGGTTACTGTAAACTGGTGTGCACCATATGCCTTTAATGCATTCATCTTCCAACACAAGTCTTTCAACCATATCCATATCAGGTCCATTATCATCCATAGGAACTGTAATCATTTCAATGCCAAAATGCTCGCATATAGCAAAATGCCTATCATATCCGGGGCTAGGGCATAGAAATTTCACTGTATCAAGCTCTCTCCATGGTTTAGAATTTATAACTCCGTGATTGAATGCCCTTGAAATTGTATCGTACATCATATTTAGGCTGGAACTGTCACCAAGTATAACTTCTTGCTCACTAACTTCTAAAATTTGTGAAAAGATTCTTTTCATTTCTGGAAGACCATCAATAACACCGTAACTCCTGCTATCAATTCCATCTTCAGATATAAATCCTGATTGTAAAGTTTGTGTATAAATTCCATTGGAAAGATCTAATTGTTCAACAGAAGGTTTACCTCTTGACATATCAAGTGTGAATTTTTTGTTTTTAAAACCTTCAAATTTCTTTTCTATTTCTATTTTGCGTTCTTTTAATTGTTCTATGGTAAACCCTTCATACAATTTACTCATCATATTCCTCCATTGATAGACACATATATCTGAATGTCATTTCTTTGCATATTAATTTACAACATAATAATATATTTTTATGATATTTGCAAGTTTGAGGTGATAAAATTTCAAAAATAGTTTCACTATATATATTCCACAACATTACTCATTTTGATACAGGTACATTCAGTCTATGGTTTGAAGTTCATAATGATATGAGTATCAATCATTTTACAAGTTCTAACCAT
Source organism: Clostridiaceae bacterium (assembly GCA_012519655.1). Classification (GTDB taxonomy): domain Bacteria; phylum Bacillota; class Clostridia; order DSM-8532; family DSM-8532; genus Thermoclostridium. The sequence goes on from JAAYPS010000068.1 coordinate 15,199, forward strand.
TCAATGAACACATCTATAAAGTATTGGAGTATTGTTTTTTGTTTTATTGATTTTCCTGCTCTGATTGAAGATTCACAAAGTATTTTGTCACCTAGATATACAGATAGTGTACCAACAACAGACTTTTCAGTTATTGGTGCCTGTATATAATCGGGAAGTGATAATTTCGTATAAAGAGCTGCAACCTCCTCATCTGATAATGGTAGTGTTATTGTTTTCTCTACATATATTGGTACTGATTTTTCAAATCCTTTCTCGACGGGCAATGACCCTAAATATTGGCTACTTATTATTGTGCGGGGGTAATATAATGAAAAAGTATAGTCCAATATTTTTTTACTACTTAAAGCCCTTTGGGACCTGCTATCACAGAAAAGTACAACTGATATAAAGCGCCTACCATCGCGTGTTGCTGAAGTTATGAGACAACGTCCAGCTCGTCCAGTATACCCTGTCTTTACCCCATCCGCTCCCTCATAACTAGTTAGCATTTCGTTTGAATTATTTAAATATCTATTTCCAACTTGTATTGATTTTGTTTTTACTATTTCATTAAATACGGGTATGTTTAGAGCATATTTTGTTATCAAAGCCATGTCATACGCTGTAGAATGATGCCCTACATCGTCTAAGCCATGTGGGCTTGTAAAGTGTGTATTATTTGCTCCTATTTCCTTTGCCTTATTGTTCATCATTTCAAGGAAGCCTTCTACACTTCCACCAACATGTTCAGCGATTGCAATTGATGCGTCATTTCCTGAGCATAAAAGAAGTCCATACATTAAATCGCGTAATGGTAGTTTTTCACCTGTATGAAGATGCATAAGAGACCCATGTATGGATGTTGCATTTCTGCTAATGGTAACTATATCATCTAAATTACCATTTTCAAGAGCTATTATTGCAGTCATAACTTTTGTAGTACTTGCCATAGGTCTTCTTTGATATGCATTTTTTTCAAAAATCACTCTGCCAGTATCAAAATCCATAACAATAGCAGATTGAGCATTTATTACTGGCTCATCACCATTGAATGTTTCGACTGCTAAATCTTCAAAAATAGAAGAAGTAGATGCAGCTTCATTCATATCATCTGCATATATAACTGTCAAAAATAAAATCATTAAAACTATTACTATGGCTAGTATTCTTTTCAAAGCTAACCTCCTGATAGACCAAAACGAAATAAATGAGCTATTCCACTTAACACAAGCACAAACACAAGCACAAATCACAGCTGCCAGCACAAAATAATAGACCTGCTAAAATAAAGCTATATACATATATATTGTTTTTAGTAATTAAATAGTACAACCATATAAAATTAGTATAGATATAATTAATAAACATTAACTGACATATAGTAGATAGAGGTGTTAGTTAATAGAGGGTTGATTGTATGACAGCCTTTGATTTTGATAAATTAAAACAAAAAACTCTGCATAATTTAAGAAATTTAAGTGTTGTACTATTGTCTATATTCATAATGAGGACTTTGATTGTTCAAGTAAATTTCAGTCTTGAGGAGATTGAAGCTTCAAAAATTATATCTGAATATAGCCCCTATAATATCCATATTAATTTAGATGAGCAAATAATGTATGTCTATAAAAATAATGAATTGTATAAAACATATCCTGTCTCGGGAGGAAAAAACAATACTCCCTCTCCTACTGGTGAATGGATAATAGTTCATAAATCAAAATGGGGCAGTAATTTTGGTGGAGCATGGTTGGGTTTAAATGTACCCTGGGGGAAATATGGAATACATGGCACTAACAAGCCCTGGGCTATTGGACAACAGAATGTTTCGGGTGGTTGTATCCGCATGAACAATGAGGATGCAAATGAGTTATATGAATATATACCCCATGGAACAAAAGTTACTATTGTATATGAAAAACAACCCTTTAGAAATCTAAAGGATGGGGATATTGGCTCTGATGTCTATGCTGTACAAAATGCTCTTAAGAGTTTGGGTTATTTTAATGATTGGTGTGACGGAAAATATGGAAAAACAACAAAAAGCGCTGTTTTAAAATATCAAAAGGACGTGAAGCTTGCACAGACAGGCGTTGTAAATATAAGTACTTGGGAAAAACTCATGAAAGAATACGAAGAGCTTGAAGAGAAGTAATTTAGATTCTATTTTAGATAGTATTATAGTATTAATGTAATGCATGATTTGGACTATTATAATTTTCTTTATGCAATGCACGATAGAGTAAGTGCAAACATAGTTAAAAATCTTTAATTCATATAATCATCTTTATATAATGCATAATATTTCAGGATATTTCAGGATATTTCAGGCACAACCTATATCTAAATGTCTATTGATAAAAACTTAACCACGACTCAATAATACTTGAAGCAGCGTCGTTAAGAGTTGTAGTATTGACAATATGTATGTCACAAGTTCTTTTGTACAATGGATATCTTTCATTAAATATTTTAATGATCTCTTTTTTCCCATTCTTTAGAAGTGGTCTTTCTGATATATCTATATCTTCGAGTATATTATCCAATGGACGATCCACAAAAAATATTATTCCATTCTTTTTTAGAGCGTTTATATTGTCCTGCCTTTTTACAACTCCGCCTCCTGTTGCTATTACTACATTGTGCATTTTACTTATGTCCAGAACTGAATTATGCTCTATATTTCTAAAGTAATCCTCGCCTTTTAAGAAAATCTCTGAAATCTTACCATGCATTTGTTCTATATACTCATCTATGTCAATAAAACGCATATTCAGTTTTTCTGAAACTATTTTCCCAATAGTTGTTTTTCCACAACCCATAATTCCAGTCAAAACAATATTGTGCTTCATTTCTTACTCCTTCCAACACAAGCAACACAGAGGAACACAGAGGGACGGTTCTTTTGTGTTATTTAACACAAGGGGACGGTTCTTTTGTGTTGTAGGAACCGTAAAACCCTAAACTATGTTATAATTGATTGTTTTTATTAAGATTAATCATTCAAAACTTTAGCGTAAACCTTGTTTATAAAATCATTTCCATACTCTATACCATTCCATATTTCATGAGCTTTTATGGCTTGAGCTATTAGCATATAGAGTCCATTTACATTAGTTATCCCGATTTCTTCTGAAAGCTCCATTAGCTTTGTTCTATTTGGATTGTAAATTAAATCAAATACAAACTCAGCCCCTGTAATATGCTCTTTTGTTAATGGTGAAACTCCGGTATGAGGATACATTCCAACAGGTGTTGTATTAACAACTATATCAAAAGATTTGTACTGGGTTATTTGATCATAGTAAATTGGAATAATGCTTCCTTTTTCTGTTGAGTTTTTTTCAGTCTTTATTTGGGCTAAAATATTTTCGGGATTTCTAGACGCCACATAAATCTTGTTCACTCCGGTATCAAGCATGTATGTAATAACTGATTTTGCAGCTCCTCCACTCCCAGCAATTAAAATATTCTTACCTCTTACATCCACCTCACACATTGAAAATGTACTCTTTATCCCACAGTAGTCGGTGTTAAAGCCTCCTATATCATTTCTGAAATTAATGGTATTAACTGCTCCTATTTTTTTAGCTTCTTCAGATATGGTATCAAGAAAAGGGATAACCTCGGATTTATATGGTATTGTTACATTCAACCCGTTATACCCTTGTTTTTTTGCATCCATTAGAAAGCCTTTCAACTCATTTTTGTTAAGTTCTATTAGGCTATACTCTCCTTCAATTTTCAATGTTTCAAATATTGTTCTGTGAATTCTGGGTGAATAGCTATGACTTAGCTTCTCCCCTATTAATCCATATTTCATAAATAACTCCTAACGATATAGAAATATTTTAGCTATAAAACTTTTATCTTCAGTTAATCTTTGTATGCTAAACTATTCTTGATTTAAAGTCAGTAATTAAATCTCATGAGACACATAATTTCCAAGCAAACGGAAACTTTGTGACATATTTTTCAAGCTTTTTAGCAATCTTTGTACATTTTCATCTTTCAAATTCCCTTCAAAATCAAAGAAAAACATGTACTGCCAAGGCTCTCCAATAATCGGCCTTGATTCTATTTTGATCAAGTTTATATTATTCAGTTTGAATAAGCGTAGTACTTTAAATAGGGCTCCTGTTCTATGAGCAATATCCATTATAATACTTACTTTGTTACAATTACTATTTACAGATAGATTTTTTTCAACAGTAATAAAACGCGTATAATTATTTTTATTATAATGAATATTCGGCACTAATATTTCAAGACCATATATATCAGCACACCGTTCTGGACCTATGGCGGCTTTTGTTTTGTCGCCAAGCTCTTTTACCAGCCTTGCACTATCTGAAGTACTATTAAAAATAATCTGTTCAAAAGAATACTGTTTGAGAAATTTACTGGTTTGTTCAAGCCCCTGATGGTGTGAATAAACGGTTTTTATATTTGACAATTGTGTACCTGGAATGACCAATAAATGCTGTCTGATTTTTTGAATATGCTCACCAGTAATGTAAATATCGTTATCTCTAATTAAATCCATCACATCAGAAACAGTACCAGTGGAAGAGTTCTCTAACGGCAAAACACCAACACTAATTTCATCATTAAGTAGTGCAGATATTACATCGTCAAATCTTGAATACCCTTTTCTAACATAACCATCACCAAAATAATTAATGGTTGCTTCTTCTGAAAAAGAGCCTGTTTGACCATAAAACCCAATAGAGCTGTTTTTATTTATTGTATTTGTCTTCATCATACCAAAATCTATTATATCATCGATATCATTTGGAGCTAAGTCGTCACGTTGTATTGAATCTTTTTGATATTGCCTTGATACTGCCATTAAACTCTCAAAGAAAACCGTTAAGTATTCCCCAAGATTTTCATCTTTTAATAACGCCTTTGCTCGCTCTATAACCACTTTTTCTCTATTTGAGTCATGGATCTCCATATTGTTTTTCTTTTTATATTCAGCAATACTGGTAACTATCTCCATTCTTTGCTCAATTAACTCTACAAGCTCTTTATCAATTAAATTGATTTTATCTCTTAATTTATCAAGGTTTGTTTCCACTCTTACACCTCTTTTTCTAACAGTAAATCCATAACAACAAGTGCAGCAGCAGCATCGATAACAGGAACAGCCCTTACAGCGATGCAAGGATCATGTCTTCCTTTAAAAATATGCTCAGTTTCTTGCATAGTATCAATATTAATAGTGTGTTGCGGCTTTGATATTGTTGAAGTTGGTTTTATACAGGTTCTAAACAAAACAGGCATTCCGTTTGTTATACCCCCATTAATTCCTCCAGAGTGATTGGTTCTAGTTCTGGGAATATTATTTTCTGGAGTATTCTTTGATATTTCTCGATTATAAGTATCTGAACAGTTTAGATTCACTGTTGAACACCCTGCTTTATCCTTAGAAATATAAAACTCATCATTAGCATCGCTTCCACGCATAGATGATAACTTAAAACCCGTTCCAAATTCAATTCCTTTAACACCTGGAATTGAAAAAACAAATGCAGAAAGCCTGCTTTCAACAGAATCAAATATTGGCGCTCCAATACCTGCCGGTAGGTTTATAATGCTGGTCTCTAAAATGCCTCCAACAGAATCGCATTCCATGCGTGCAGCATTAATCTCTTCTTTCATTTTATCCTGTACTTGCTCATTAACAACAGGAAAACTCATGCTACGGAAAAGTTGTAATTGCTTAGTAGTTACATTTACGGAATCAATGGACTCATCTTGTATATTTCCTATTTGCAGAAGATGAGTTCCGATCACTATACCCTTTTGCTCCAAATATTGATTAGCAATAGCGCCTGCAAATACAATAGGTGCTGTAAGTCTACCAGAGAAGTGCCCTCCTCCACGGTAATCTCCAAACCCATTATAACGAACAAAACCCGTATAGTCTGCGTGTCCTGGTCTCATTATATTTTTTATATCTTCATAATCAGTAGACCTTTTATCATTGTTCTTTATTATCCCGCATAATGGTGTACCCGTAGTAAAGCCATTAAAAAACCCACTGACAATTTCCACTTTGTCGGTCTCTGTTCTTTGTGTTGTGTAAATATTTTGACCCGGTCTTCTGCGTTTCATCTCAAAATCTATTTTCCTTGTATCCAATGGAATACCTGGTGGAAGCCCATCAATAACAACCCCAACAGCTAAACCGTGAGATTCACCAAACACTGATATTTTAATATTGTCACCCCAAATACTACTCAAGAATCTCCCCTCCTAAACTCACAAAATGTTCCCAAAAAGAAGGATATGATTTATTAACAGCGCTAACGCCTTCAATTATAACATTGTTATCACACATTGTTGTTGCAACAGCACTTGACATAACTATTCGATGGTCATTCCAGCTTTTACAGTGTCCACCCTTTAGTTTACTTACTCCATCGATAATGATCCCGTCTCTTTGCTCTATAAGTTTACCACCAATATTCGTCAGTTCAGTAACAATAGCTTTAATCCTATCGCTTTCCTTTATTCTTAGCCTTGAGGCGTTCATAATTTCCATTCTTCCTTCACATATAGAGCCTAAGACCGCCAAAATAGGTGCAATATCAGGACATTGGGATACGTCTATACATATCCCCCTTAAAGTGCTTCTTTGAGCTACTAAACAATCATTTTTCCAAGAAACATTGCCACCCATGCTTTTCACAAGATTCTCTATTACTTTATCACCTTGAATGGATTCCTTGTTTAATCCAGATATATATATAGGTCCCGACATGATACCTGCAGCAATCCAAAAAGCTGCCTGTGACCAATCACCTTCAACAGAATACTTTTGGGCTATATACTTCTGACATCCTGGAATAATCAGCTTATTTTCTTTTTTGTCAAAATGTACTTCCACTCCGAAATTGTTCTGCATACTTATAGTCATATCAATATATGCTGCAGATTCCACTGGCGTAGTAATCTGAATAGTTGAACTCTCTTCAAGAAGAGGCAATGCAAGCAATAATCCAGATATGAATTGAGAGCTAATATCTCCTGGCAAAAAGTAATCTCCGGCTCTTAACCTACCATTGAGAGTCAGTGGTAATTTATTATTATGTATTTCATATTCAATACCACACTTTTCAAAAACAGGAAAGAATGCATTAAAAGGCCGTGAAACAAGTTTTCCACTACCATCTATAGCAGCACTTTCTTCGCAAAGCCGTGATACAGGTATTACAAACCTTGCTGTTGTACCTGATTCACCACAATTTATTTTATAATTTTTAATTGAAACAGAACCTTTACCATGAACTAGCAGTTTCTTACGCCCTAGAAAAGAGCTGTCTAATACTTGTATTTCACCACCTAATGCTTCAATTGCACGACATGTTGATATAATATCCTCTGATAATTCAATATTATCAATCTGGCTTTTTCCATCTGATAAAAAGGCACAAAATAATGCGCGATGGGCCATACTTTTTGATGGTGGAATATTTACACTACCTGATAACTTTGAAGGTCTAATCTCCAAGCATTTCATGAATAAGCTCTCCAATTCTTTCTTTACTAAAGCTTTCTAATCTAACTTTTCCTATGTCTTCGATGAGTACTAGATTAACATTGTTTGTCCTGACTTTTTTATCATTTATCATAACATTAAAAACATCTTTAGCACTAAGGGATGGAAAATGGGTTGGTAAATTATATTTATGTATTAGTTTTTTAATCTGTTCAACCACATTCTCAGAACATATTTTAAGTCTATATGATAGCTGTGATATAGCTACCATGCCTATAGCAACTGCCTCACCATGGGTATACTTCTTGTACCCATAGCATTTTTCTATGACATGACCAAAAGTATGTCCAAAATTTAAGACCATTCTAAGACTTTTTTCTCTCTCGTCCTTTTCAACGATATCTTTCTTAATCATGCAAGAGCGGAAAATGATATCCTGAATATTTTCCATAACTTCTTGCCTATTATTTAAGTTTTCCAATAACGAAAACAGTTCAATATCATGGATACATCCGTATTTGATAATCTCTGCCATACCATCGGCAAAATGCCTGTCGGGTAATGTTTTTAGTAATGTTGGATCTATTAATACTGCCTCAGGATGGTAAAAGCTTCCCACAAGATTCTTCCCAGCAGATAAATTTACAGCAACCTTACCTCCTACACTTGAGTCCACCATTGCCAAAAGTGATGTTGGTATCTGCAAAAAGTTAATTCCACGAAGGTATGTGGATGCAGCAAAACCTGCTAAATCTCCAGTTACACCACCACCTAGTGCAATAATATAATCATTTCGTGTTATACAAGCTTCATTTAAAAAATTATATAGTTTAAGTAGTTCATCATGGCTCTTGCTCTTTTCACCAGCTGGAATAACATAAATATCTGTATTAATGTCCAAGTCTCTAAGTCTTTCTAATAAAGGCTTGGCATATAACAAGTATATATTATCATCAGTAACAATTAAGGCTTTTCTATTTTTAAGTATCATATAAGAGTTATCGTCAATAAAAACTCCTTCTCTAATTGTTATAGGATACTTTTTATTTATTGTATTAACAACAATCTCTGCCATTAATCATCCCTCCAGCTTTTTACCTTCAAGTTCAACCAGTGTTCTAATCTTACCCATTAATTTAGAAAATTGCTCCGGAGTTATAGACTGTTGTCCATCGCATAATGCAAGAGCCGGGTTGTTATGAACTTCAATTAATACACCATCCGCACCTGCGACAACAGCAGCTTTTGACATAGCCTCAACCATCCACGCTTTCCCTGTGGCATGACTTGGATCAACAATAACAGGTAGGTGGCTTAACTTCTTAACAACGAGTATCGAGCTTAAGTCAAGAGTGTTTCTTGTATATGTTTCGAAGGTCCTTATGCCTCTTTCACACATAATAACATTTCCATTTCCTTCATTTAGGATATATTCTGCGGACATTAACCATTCTTCTATTGTAGCCGCAAGTCCGCGCTTTAACAGGATTGGTTTGCTTGTTTTTCCAAGCTCCTTTAATAACACAAAGTTTTGCATATTCCTTGCACCAACTTGTATGATGTCTACATCTTCAACGAATTTTTCAACCATTCCCACAGACATAATTTCCGACACAATTGGAAGTCCTGTTTTCTCCTTCGCGTGCTTAAGGTACTCAAGCCCTTCAAGACCAAGCCCTTGAAATGCATAAGGGGATGTCCTGGGTTTATACGCTCCTCCACGCAAAAATGTAGCTCCATTATCCTTTACCTCTTTAGCTATGGATTCAATCTGTTCTTCACTTTCGACAGAACACGGCCCTGTAATAACACTAAAATAACCTTCACCAATTTTTCGTCCTGCAACTTCTATAATAGTATCATCGGGTTTAAACATCTTGTTCGCCTTCTTAAAAGGCTCCTGAACCCTTAGTATGTTGGCAACTATTTCGTTTGAGGAAATTCTAAATTCGTTTAGATGCGATGTATCGCCTACTAAGCCAAGAATTGAAGTTTCTGTTCCTTCTGTTACCTGAACCTTTACACCCATAGTCTCAATTTCTGATATAAGTGCATTTCTTTTTTCTAACGGCGCATTTTGTTTTAAAACTACTACCATGATAAACCTCCTCGTATAATAAGATTTGTTTCAATACTTCTATACTCAGTTTCCAGTTTATAACTGGATATTCCATAGTTCACTATGTCTATAGCGGACAAGCTGCTGTTTTAGCATTATTTTAATAATATTTTTCTATAAAAGAAAGAGGCTCCAATCGAGCCTCTTTACGTCTAATTATATGTGCTGCTACCCCATTGTGTTTATATTTTTTCACTAATTAAGTTAGTCATGCAAAAGAGCCTAAACCAAAAAGCTAGGCTAAAAAAGCAAAAAAATATAAAACCAATAATTGAATATAAATTATTCATATTATCCTCCAATGAGTTTGATCCATTATATGCATAACGCAAAAAAATGTCAACGACTAATTGGTGAACATCAATGTCAATATTTGGTAATAATGATGGTTGTACGGTTAGTTCATCAAAAACTTCGAGTAATTTTAAGCTATATAACCAATAGTTTCAAATAATCTTCTTTACTTATTACTTCGGATTGCGCATAATTCGTAAGAACCCAGAGTACCTTAGTTCATTATTAATGCTACAACGAAACCGTTTTCGTTGCAATGTTTCTGCAAAAGGCACTATCATGTTCAACAAATAGAATAGTTGCCTTAGATTCAAGTAACAATTCCTCTATTTGCATACGGGAGATGACATCAATAAAATTCAGAGGTTCGTCCCAAATATACAAATGTGCTTTTTCACAAAGACTTTTTGCAATTAAAACTTTTTTCTTTTGCCCGCCGCTAAAATCAGATATGTCTTTGTCAAACTGCTCACGTGAAAAATCAAGCTTTCTCAAAATTGCCTTAAATAAGCTCTCATCAATGTCATTTTCCATTGCAAAATCCGATAAGTTACCGCTTATAGATGATGTATCCTGCGAAACATATGATATTTTTAAACCGCTTCCAATTTGTACATCTCCGCTATACATAATGTTTTCACCACGTATTAGCTTAATTATGCTTGACTTGCCAGAACCGTTTTTACCTTGCAGGGCAATCCTGTCGCCCTTTTCAATTGTAAATGAAACATTTTGACAGACAGTATTTTTACCATAAGAAATGGAAACATCTCGAAGGTATACAAGCTGCCTTGCATAATAATCAAGCTGACTAATTTTAAGGCTTTCTGCAGTTTCGATATTTTTAAGGAGCTTTGATTTTTCGTCTATTGCTTTTTTCCTACGTGTCTCTAATACCTTTGAGCGTTTCATCATCTTTGCGGCTTTATGTCCTACATATCCTCTGTCTGGCTTAATTCCAGAGTTTTTCGTAGCATACTTTGTTTTTTCAATCTTGTGTGACCACGTTTGCTTTTCTCTTGCGGTTTTTTCCAAACGTTTTATTTCGTTTTTATATTTCCTATTTTCTGCAAGTTCAAAGTTATCTTGCAGCTCTTTATTAATAATCCATGATGAATAATTACCTTGTATCACCTCTATATTTGTTTTATTAATAGCCAAAACATGGTCTATACAATCATCTAAGAAGTTTCGGTCATGGGAGACAAGTATAAAACCCTTTTTACTGTTAAGATACTTTGCAACAAGCTCTCTACCACGCATATCAAGATGGTTTGTAGGCTCATCTATGAGAAGAAAGTTATTCTCTTTTAAAAATAATGTGGCTAATAACACCTTAGTCTGTTCACCATTTGATAGGGTTTTGAAGGGTTGATACAAAACAGAATCATCAATTTCCAAAAGAGAAAACTCACGCAAAAGCTTCCAATAAATATATTCGGGATAGACTTCTTCAATTACACTTAATGTGTCCAAAGTATCATCTTCTACATCAAACGGGAAATAGGTAAAATTGGTTGAATGTGATATTGTGCCCTGATAATCATACTTGCCAAGCAGAAGATTTAAAAACGTTGTTTTACCTCTGCCGTTTCTTCCTATAAAACCCAGTTTCCAATCGGTATCGATTCGAAAGCTTACATCTTCAAAAATATTATCATAACTACCTTCATAGGCAAAAGTAAGGTTAGAAATGCTTATTTGTGACACTTTTTTACCCTCCTGAAATAAAAATTGGTTGCAAAAAAGTTTATTCTTGTAACCAATTCATAGGCAAAAAAACGCTATAGAATATAACAATCCGAGTATTGGTCTTTAAAGAATGTAAACTTTCTTGCATACAGGCATAACAAACAAGCGGTATCTGAACCGTTTTCAATATGCTTATTGTTATACCTAAAAAATATTAGCAAGAAAATTTCTTCATTCTTTCATCTCCAATCATTAAATTTACTTTTATATTAATATATGACGAGCATTTTTTCAATAA
>JAAYPS010000069.1 GCA_012519655.1 Clostridiaceae bacterium
GAAAATAAAATGATAGGGAAAATAGTAGGTGAGAAATATCAAATAACTGAAAAACTTGGCACTGGTGGTTCGAGTGAAGTGTATAAGGCATATCATATTTACCTTAAAACACCTTGGGCGTTAAAAGTAGTATCTTCTTTAAAGAGTCTTGCTGAAAATGAGTTAACCGTACTTAAAAGTCTAAATCATCATGCATTCCCAAGACTAGTTGATGTTATTACAGATGATAGTTATAACATATTGGTTTTTGATTATTATGAAGGGCCTACATTACAAAGTCTATTACAAGCTAATGGGAGCATTGAGGTAGAAAGAGTTTACAAATGGGCATTACAGATTCTTGATGCATTGTCCTATCTTCACAGCCATAACCCAGAACCAATTATATATAGAGATTTAAAACCGTCAAACCTAATAATTTCTAAAAATGATAATATAAAACTAATTGATTTTGGCACGGCAAGGCATTTCAAACACGAGAATACTGATGACACTGTATACTTGGGAACACCAGGATACGCTGCCCCTGAGCAATATGGTTTTGGGCAGACCGATGTAAGAACAGATATATATAACTTTGGTATGACAATCATTCACCTAATTACAGGAGTTCATCCATTAAAATATAATGATAATCAAATTGAATTACTACTATCAGATACCGATATCAATAAGGAATTTCGTTCAATAATATTAAAATGCATAGCTAAAGATCCAGATAAACGATTTTCAAATGTAGATGAAATCAAAAGCAAAATTCTTTCACATTCTAATCAAGTAGTTACATCTGAAAAAAAGAAAATATGTAGAAATGCAATCGAAATCAGTTGTTCAGGTGTTCAGAAGGGAGTGGGAGTGACACATTTCTGTATGCTATTTGGTATGTGGCTTAAAAATAAAGGTTTTAGGACAGCTGTCATTGAATACGTAGAGAATAGCGATACCAAAGAACTTTGTTCATTATTGAATAAAGAACTACAGTTAAAAAAGAAAGGTTTTTATCAGATTAGGGGACTTAATATATATCCTGCTCAAGGAATTGAACAGATAGACAGATTTAACAGATCTCAGTATGATTATATATTAATTGACTACGGTGTACATGATGAGTATATTTCAGCATTAATGCCAAGAAGTGATGTGAGGCTAATCATGGCACCGGGAGCCGATTGGAAACTTAATTATATCGATATATTCACTAAAAAATATGCAGCAATCTTTAAGCACCCCAATACATACCTTTCATTTCCAATGCAGGATAACAAATCAATACAAATAATAAAAAAATATTTTAAAACCTTAAGTATACTTACTATTCCTTACACAGTAAATCCATGGAAGACAGATTCTTTGGCTAATAAAGAGATAGAGCTTATTTACGAAAAATTGTTTCAAGTAAAATTTAGTACCAATAGGAGAAGGTGATAATATGGCCTTTTTTCGAAAGAAGAAAACTTTTCCCATCTTAATTATTGTATGCATACTCATAGTTCTACTAGGTATTACTCTTGTTTTTTACTATATTTATCAAACTAAACTTACCGAGGCAGTAACCGTATATGAAGAAAAAATTGAGCAATTGAACTTAGAATTATATGCACTTAAAAGACAGGCCTATGTCCCCAAAGATGATATTCCTTTTGGGAGCATCTTAAAAAAGAATATGTTCAATGTAGTACAAATGAGTTTAGATATTCCTCAAAAAGAACTCATTGATGAAACTGATATTGGTAAGATAAACACAGTCCAACTATTATCCGGAATGCCTGTTTTAAAGATGTCAGTTGCTGAAGAAGAACTGGCTAATGATTTACGTGAGCAGGAATTCAACATGTTATTAGTGCAAACGAATCAAAAGAAGGGAGATTTTGTTGACGTACGTATAATCTTCCCAAACGGCGAAAATTATATAGTTTTGAGCAAAAAGCAGATTATTGATCTTTCACTTAAAGAAAATATTATTAGGCTCTGGCTAGACGAGATTGAGATACATAATATTAGTAGTGCAATAATAGATGCATATATACATGATGGAACTAAACTATACGTTACCACATATATCATGCCTGAATTACAAGAGGCTGCTACACCGTTTTATGCTGCAAATGAAGACGTACTCAACTTAATGCGTAATGATCCTAATATCCTTATGAAAGCTTCTGATTCTCTGGCCAGACAGGCAAGAGCAACCCTTGAAGCAAATCTTAATGCAATTACAGTAGAAGATGCGAATAAAGTAACAACGGGTATTAATGAAGAAATCTCAAAAAATGAAGAGATAATCCAAACGCTCCAATCAAATGAAGAAAAATTTAAGTCACTAGATTCAATTCAAGATAAAACCGGTGAAAACAATTCTGAAGCCATAGACTCCAGCCGGGAAGGAACAGAATCATTTAATTAGTTTAATTATCTATTTTTTGTAAATGATTTTAAGTATATGAAAATTCATAAAGGATGATCAGATATGTATGGTGATAACGTTACTGTAGTTGGGTTTGCTGGTTTTTGTAAATCTGATATCATTTTATATCTATCACGAATACTGTATGTACTAGGCGAAAAAATCGCCATTGTTGATAGATCAACTGAACAACAGCTTAGTTTTTCTGTTCCAATAGTACCATCTTCTAATAATATATTTGAATATAGAGGTATAGATATATATTTGCGCTGTAATAACACTCCTTTAAATGATATCCCAAAAAATAAGTATTCGGTGGTATTTATCGACTTTGGCATAAACCCAGAAACATATGAAGATTTAAGTCAAATTAAGGCTCTCTTTATTGTCACAGATTGCAACAAACAACATACAATACCCCTTTCAATATGGCTTAATAACCAAACTGCTCGACCTGTTTCCATTAGAATTATCAGAGATATAGTTTCGGGCAAAATTCGTCCACGATATATCGACTCACTGCTTCAAGCAGGACAGAAAACACAGATGATAGCAAAATATGATTTTCCAATCAATGAAATAGATTATTCCAGCAGACTATTATCACAATATGATGATGTTTTTCCATTTGCAAAAATTTCAAAAGAATTCAAAAGTATGTTACTTGACTGTATCACCGAGATATTTGAAAAGGATAGAAATGCAGCTATTAAAGCAATTAGAAAAGCACAGATAGGAGGATAAAATGCAGGTGTCTTTTTGGAGTAGTTATCATCAGCAGGGAACCACGAGTAATATTATTGCAACTGGATTGTATATAGCACTAAAATATCGTTTAAGCATTTTGATGACACACAATCATTTTGATAGAAGTGTGCTGGAATCAGCCTTTATTGATAAGTCATACATAAATCACAATTTATTAGACTTCTCAGATACAGGGCTTGATGCATTAATCAGGTTTATTAAGTTTAATAAAATAGAAAAGGATGATATATCAAGTTATACCACAACCATATTAAAAGGCAGGCTGGATCTGTTAATAGGTACAAGAAGTAGTAATTGGGATATTTATCAAAACAACCTTAATGATACTATGCAATTAATAATTCAATCAGCTAACTCTTATTATGATCTTGTATTTATTGATACTGCTCCGGGACAAAACAATAGTTCACAAACAATAATTCAAAACTCAGATTTAGTAGTGATCAATCTAAGTCAAAATCCAAATACAATTGAGTATTTTCTGGAAAATTACAGTGAGTATAAAGAAAAAGCATTATTTTTGATAGGAAAGTACGATTATAACTCAAGATACAATATAAAGAATTTAAAAAGACGTTTTAATATAAATAATATTTTGTCAATACCATACTGTATAGGCTTTGCAGATGCTTGCATAGAAAGCAGAATAGTGGACTTCTTTATTAGGAATATAGATATTGACAAAAATGATGTCTATAGCAACTTCTTCGAGGGTGTAGAAAGTGCCGCTAAGTCAATATTAACCACGCTTGGCATAGAAGAAAGTTTGAAAAATATCGCAGGTGGACTATGATGAATGAAATTTTGACAGCACTTATAGCAGCAATAATTTTTGTTTTTTTAGTTGTGTATATTAAAGGAAGCAATGTAAATAAGTTATTATTCACCGAAGATATTGACGTTCAATATTCCATAGATTCATTACTTCTTTTTGTAAAGGATGCATTTAATAAAATCCTTAAAACTAATCTTTATGAAATGAATCTAACCAAAGAAGAGTTTGAAAAACGAGTTCACAATAAGAATCAGCTCAGAAAAGCTCTTAAGAATTGTACATATGGTGATATCAATGCTAAAAATTATGTAAAGGATTTTATAAAGGATATTCTAGTAAAATCCTATAACATCAATGAGGATAATGTTAATAATATTATTTGTTTTAGCAACCCTAAAAAGCTGAGTATACAGGATAAGTTTGAAATACTTCTTTATACATACAAGAAAAAGTATGGCTACAGAGCACTGGAAAAGTTAATACTAGAAAACGAATTCGATTATCCAAGGCTAACAGATGAAGGTCTTTCATACATAATAACTGCTGAACAAATTGAAAGTATTTTCGCGAAAGAGAAGCCATTGTGCAAGTTTGAAGATAAACTGAATGTAATATCCCAAAGATTATATCAATTATATAAGGGGTTTGGTGTTATAGATGAAATACGGGATATGCGTATAGACGGTGTGTCTGGCGGTGTTTCGGGGATACCACCAACGTTCCAGGAAGAAATAGATATAACGGTTAGCCTTTCTATAGTATCTAAGTTACCGGCAAATTTTGATTCTATCTGGTTATTCTTCAAGGGTAAAACCATTCATCTTTCATTTTTGAGCTTTGGGTCAGAATCAGAATTAATCCGTGTATGCAAAAACATTTATCGTTATAATTACCCGGGGCAGCTAAGTGAAAGTAATGGTTATAAAGTTAATGAAATGAAGGATGGAAGCAGAGTTGTTGTTGTTAGACCACCATTTTCTGAATCATGGGCATTTTTTGTTAGAAAGTTTGATAGCATTGATAAAGTTGAGGTGGAAGAACTAATCACAGATAGCAAAAAGGAAATTCCAATAGAGCTAATTAAGTGGCTAATAAAAGGGTGTAGAGTTACTGCTATAACGGGATCTCAGGGCACAGGTAAAACTACACTACTTATGGCAATCATAAAATATATAAGCCCAGCATTCACTTTAAGAATACAGGAAATGGCTTTTGAGTTACATCTTCGGAGAGTATATCCAAATAGAAATATTTTAACATTCCGTGAAACAACAACAGTATCAAGCCAGGAAGGGTTGGATCTTCAAAAAAAGACAGATGGGACAGTGAATATTCTTGGAGAAGTTGCAAGTGCTCCTGTAAGCTCGTTAATGATTCAAATGTCGCAAGTTGCAAGTTTATTTACCTTGTTTACCCATCATGCGAAGACAACAGTGGACTTAGTTAAAGCGTTAAGAAACAATCTTCTGCAAACGGGTGTATTTACTAATGAAAAAATTGCTGAACAACAAGTTTCAGAAGTAGTTAATTTTGATATCCATATGAGTAAGGATATATCAGGACACAGGTATATTGAAAGAATAACAGAGATAATTCCGGTGGAAAGCTCTGATTATCCCGAAATAACTTCTAATAACGGTACAACTACATTAGATGGATTCTTTAATGTGGCAAGAGAGTACTTCATACGTATGACCGATCGTAAAATATTTAAAACTAACGATATTGTAGTGTATGACAACGGTGCGTATAGAGCCTGTAATCCTCCAAGTAATGTTCAGATTAACTCGATTATTAAGAATTTAACAAATGAAGAACAAACAGAATTTAACTCTTACTTGGATAAATACTTTTTAAGGGGTGAGGCATCATGAATGAAAACAGCTTATTAGCTATATTAACTGCTGTTCTTGTATTAACATTTGTTATTGCTGTAGTAGCATATTGTTTACTATTAAAATTTAATAAGAAAAATAATATACAAGTTAATTTCAAAATTAAGAAGGACTTTCTATATACAGCATATGGAGCAGCAATGAAATTTACTCCCTTAAAAAAATACATGACAAAAGTTAGAAGAAGAATTGAGATATTAGATTTGTCAGATGAATGGACAATCGCTCGAAAGACCATGAAATTCACTCTTATGTCACTTGGGGTGTCTGCGCTGGTACTAACTATTTTACTTACCTTTAGTGAAACCTTATATTTTGCTTTAATATCAGTATTAACTGTATACATGTTGCATAATCAAATTATCAAAATGCTTGTGGACAAGCTTGATAATAAACTGCTAAAACAATTCGAAGTGTTCCTTGCAAATGTACGTCACCATTATCATGAGCATGGAATGATTGATGAAGCAATTTATGACAGTATAGATGAATCCGGATATGAAATGTCATTACATGCAAATAGAATGTATGAGACTCTAACTGATAGTAATATTGATGATAGTTTGGATAGGTTTAATGAATGCGCTCCAAATAAGTTTATGAGAACATTTGTAGCAATGAGTTATCTGGTACTACGTTTTGGAGACAAAACTATAGAGGAAAATTCCAACTATCTAACCAACCTGAATTATCTAAAGCAAGAAATTAACATGGAATTGCTAAGAAGAGAAAAGTTAGGATACATGTTTCAAAGCCTTTCGTTAATATCAGTATTACCAATATTCACTCTGACCTCACTGAAAAATTGGGCAGTAAATAATATACCTGAATTACATGAATATTATGATGGAGCATACGGTTTTGTTGTGGTGGTTTTATTGTTTGCAATTGTCATTTTAGCATATCAACTAATAATAAAGTTACAGTCAAATACAGAGTATTCTCCGATTAGTAATAAAATATATAAAGCATTATTAAAGATGCCACCAGCCAGATATATAACTGAAGTAGTGCTTCAAAGAAAGTATTCAAAGTCACTAAAATATGAAAGACTTTTACGGAAAACAAGTGCTCAAATGAGCATTAATGAGTTTATTTTAAAGCAAATAGTATATGCTCTGCTTGCATTTGTATTGTGTAACGCAGTATTTGTTAATGTTCACTTAATCTCAAGGCGGAATATTTTGTATTCATCTTTAAATTTAAAGATGGCTGATAATGATATTAATATTGATAAAACTGCAGAGCTTAAGATAATCGAAAGCGACAGAAAGTATATAAAAGAATATAAAAATAAAAAGGTAACCTTTCAGATACTTGAAGATAGGCTATTTCTTGATGGGGAGTATGGGAATTCAAATCATGTAGCGATAGCTGCAAAAAGAATTCTAGAAAAAATCGAAACGTATAATGCTCATAATTATAAGTGGTGGGAATTGTTATTATGTGTTGTAGTCGCCTGTGTTTCATATAACATTCCATACTGGATGTTACTTTTTCGTGAGCGTGTACTCAAAATGAGTATGGAGGATGAAGCAAAGCAGTTTCATACAATAATTCTAATGTTAATGCATATAGAAAGAATTCATGTTGAAGATATTCTAAATTGGCTGGAGCAATTTTCAGATATATTTAAACCTTCTATACAAAAATGTATAAATAACTTTGAATATGGCGACAGACAAGCCATGGAACAACTAATTATAGATGAGCCATATCCGCCGTTTGTAAGAATAATAGAGAACCTTATATCTGCAGCAGACAAAATAACAATTGAAGAAGCTTTTGATGAACTTAGGCTCGAAAGAGAATATTATCAAGAAAAGAGAAAAC
>JAAYPS010000070.1 GCA_012519655.1 Clostridiaceae bacterium
CTAATCTTGCTGGACAAATTATGGTGCTAGGTCGAAACTTGGGCCTTACAATTCTTGCCGAAGGGGTGGAAGAAGAGAAACAGATGAATTACTTAAGAAGACACGAGTGCCAGAAAGTGCAGGGATATTTAATAAGCAAACCACTCCCACATGCAGAAGCAATACTGTTTCATAGCGTGTACAAAGATAAGGCTCTTATTTAGTCGCATAGCATACGGCGTAAAGCTGATAACGTGGCGCTTTTACCCAGTAAACAAAACAACAGCCTCATATTTTGTACAACACTATCCTGCTTAACATGTGTTCAGCCACTTAATCTGCTTGCTCACATTCATAAGATATTGCACCGTACATTTAAAATGAATATACGAAAAGTCTAGCGGTAAAATACCATTTATTTATATATAACCAACTCATCCAAGGGTTTTCTTTTTCGCCTAATAAAATCTTCGCTTGGATAACCTAACGGAGTTAAAACAATTGGTTCCATACCCTCTTCAATTTCAAAAGCTTCTTTAAATGCGATAGGATCAAAGGCTCCAATCCAACAAGTGCCAAGGCCCAACGCAGTGGCTGCCAGAATAATATGATCCATTACAATAGCAGCATCTACGTCTGCATAGCTTTTGCTGTCTTTCCTTACCCAGCATTTATCTTTAATTGCGCAAACGCCAATAACATAAGGAGCGTCTGCAAACCAATTTTGGTGATATATTTTTTTTAGTAATTCCCGTCTACCTTCGGTTTTTGCAACAATTATTTTAAAGGACTGCAAGTTACATGCAGTAGGCGCTGATTGAGCTGCCTCTAGTATAATATTCAACTTCTCTTGTTCTACTGGTTTATCCTGATAAGATCTAACACTGAACCTTTTTTGAATAACATCAAAAACATCCATTATAAGTACCTCCCATAAATACGATTTCGAATAATATCAAGAAAGTTTCAAATAAAAAGCGAGTTATTATAGTACTAATATGTCCGATTAATAATGAATGATTAAAAATTTGCTTTTGCCATTTTAAGAGTAACATAGGGCTAATTAGCCGTCAAACTAAAGTTCCTAACTATTGTTACGTTCGTAACAATTCTATTGCTTGTTTATAAAGCAGATCAAACTTAAATGTTCTTGTATATAGTTTTTTTACTACCGCGACTGCTAAAAAGTGCCATTGATGTATCATGGTTATATTTTACACAAAATATAATTCATTCTCAATCTATTTGCTTTTGAGACAAGACTTTTTCGCTGGAGCCCTCAATCGGATTCGAACCGGTGACCTCATCTTTTCAAATTTCAAGTGAGACGTTCTTGCAAAGACTTGAATATGATATCGAGGATCTTTCAATAACACCGCAAGAATATATAAACGCTGCCAATGAAAAATAACCCAATTACGATGATTTTTGATGATAAAAGGTGAGATTAAAAGAGACTAAATGAGAAAGCAACAAAAATAAAAAATCTCCCTAATACCTTAAAACAAAGCATTTGAGAGATTTTTCACTGGAGCCCTCAACCAGATTCGAACTGGTGACCTCATCCTTACCAAGGATGCGCTCTGCCTCCTGAGCTATGAGGGCATTATTTACATTTTAAAACGGGGAATATCCCCGCAACGAATTTCATTTTAGCATAAAGACAGTGTTTTGTAAAGTCATTTAAAAGGACTGTTTTTTGTTAGTCATTGCACTTTAATATAACAATTCTTCTTCCCAAATCAATGTATTTCATATTACTGAATTAATCGCTAAATTAATGTACAAACGTTAAGAAGCTCGTCTAACAAATTTTTTGAAAAATCTACCTCTCCTTATTAGTAGGAGGTACAACTTTTTTCATGTTCTTTTCGAACTTAGATCTTGGTATCATAACCTGGTGACTGCATCCCTGACACTGAATACGGATATCCGCTCCCGTGCGCACCACCTTCCATATCTTGCTGCCACACGGATGTGGTTTTTTCATTTCTACTAAATCGCCTAACTTAAATTCCTTTTTGAGCATAAGAACCTCCATCACATTAATATGCTTTGTACAATTAATAATGTAAAGTTTGCAGTAGAAAGTACATAGGAAAACACATATCTCTTGTTCATCAATGGTCTATCGGAAAAACAGCTTCCAGTGCTGATTCTTCATCTGGATATATCTCCAGAAGATGATCTAATTTGACCATATTGAACAATTCTGCTACCGTGGATACTAATCCACACAAAACCATTCGCCCGCCATCTTCCTTGAACTTATTATAGCACTCCACAATCACACTTAATCCCGCATTGTTGATATACTCTAATTGGGTCATATTGAGAATAACAGTTAAATTGCTTTTCTTGCATATAACGTTATGAAAATAATTCCTGCATTTCTTTTGCGTGGAAATCTTTATTTGTCCTATAATTGAATAAATAGAAATATTA
>JAAYPS010000071.1 GCA_012519655.1 Clostridiaceae bacterium
AGTCAAGACTTGCTCCACTTAAAAAGCTGAACAGATGAAGGGTTTTGTGTGGGCCATTGTTAAAGAGCTTTTAAGTTAAGGTGGATTACTTCTTGTTTCATATTGAACTAGGTTTACCTTCTTGTTATATATTGTTAAACTTTTATGGAATATGATATTATGTAGATGAGTTCATCTTTATTTATGGATTTCACTATATAAAATATCGCAAATACTCAGATAGGATAGAAATATGTTTACAATTAGAGAATGCACTGAAACAGCGGGATTAACAGAACTATTTAAGACGACATTACTTACAGGAAAGACGTCAGAAATATTTGAAGTTTTAAATTACCCAGAGTTACTGGATTTATGGAATAATTATTTTCGTGGTAGAAACCCTAAAGAGGTCAGTAAAGAACACTCTGGAAAAAATGAACAATGGCGAGATATAGATGAGCAAATTCTTTTTTACATTGTTCTGCTAAGTCGAGACAGATACAATAAAGTTTTTTGGAATATACTCGGACGTGTATATCAGAAAAGTAACTTTAGTGAGCGGGATAAATTAGCTTTTGTCTGCTATCTCCACCAATGCAAGTTTTCTAATAGCAGGAAGGATTATAGATTCCTACAAGCTTTCTGTGGTGATAAAGGATTTTGGGTTGAGTCTCATTATGCTGCACTTATGTCGATTGCACAGGAGGATTCCACACCCGAACAGATACGTGGATATGTTCGGTTTTTCTGCAATAATGCAAACAAGCTAATGGATGATCCTATAATTAATGATTTTGAAACAGATAAATTAATTAGAGATATTAAGTCTTTTTTAGAACCCCATATTGAAAATTTGCCCCATGTAGATAAGTACTTTACATTAGGTATATTTAAGGAATTAGAAGGAGATATTGCCGGTGCATTTGAGATGCATAAAAAAGGCTATCGTGTTCATAAAAATCCTAAAATATTATTAAAATGGCTCTATAATGTGAACCAACTGGATAAATGGGAGAAGTTCTGGAAAGAAGAAACTCTCAATGGAATAAGGGACAGTGAGCAATACATAAGTGTAATATACGATTTATTACTATTTGCCAAAACGTTAAATGACGATATTGAAAAGCAGATTAGCGACTTTGCCACGTCTTATCCCAAGCCTCCATCTTGGAGGGAGTTGAATAATTTTTACTCTGGTGTTATTTCTTTAAATATCCTTGGTAAAATACTTCCGGCTTTCGAACTTATGTACAAGCTGTATCCAACTGATATTGCTGTTTGCGACGTATATGCCAGGGCTTTGTTTGACCTTGGAAAATCAGAAGATTGTATTAGTATCAGGGAACATATTTTGAACTATTGCAAATTTAGTGATGAGAAATATATTGATTACTGCTTCAAAATTATACTTCTATGCCTGATGTTAGACAAAAAGGAAAAGGTATATCAATACATAAAAAAGATTGATAATGTGGGTAGAAAATTATCTCAAAGAAGATCTATATATGGGCTTAATTTGTATAAAAAGCGAATTGCTTGGCTTCTTGACTTATATGAAAAAATAAATGATACAGGGAATGAAAAAGCTAAGCTTGCTTACTTAGACTTTTGCAGTGCAATGGATCAACAGGGGTTATATGGGATACTTATTTGCTTGTGCGATCAAGAAAACATAATGTTACTGGATTTTGACGAGACAATTAGAATAATTAAGAGTTCACAAGACTTTGAAGTAAATAAGTTTCTTATAGGTATTTACTTAAAATCAATGACTAATAGGAAAGATTTGAGGCAGGGCCTTATTAAATTAACTGAAAAAATTAATCCCATACTTTCTAGATGTTTTCCAAAGGATTTACCCATTGAGATGCTTGAAAAGGTATACAAGACAATCTCAAATGCCGCTATTTCAGTAACACGGCAACGTTGTATTTCATTACTTGAATCCATAGATGATGAGGTGTTGCAGAAAAACCTTCTCAGCTACATGCTCGGTATTTATGATTATAAAACTCTTATCAAAGGGGTTATGAAATCACAAGTAATTAGTAGTTATAGAAAGGCAGAACTAAGGTTCGAGGTCTATTCCCTTTGTCTAAATGCTTATAATGATAATATTATATTTTATTATTTATGTGCTGAATCATTAATGGATATCGGGGATTATGAAAAAGCAAGAGAATACTTTAGATATGTGGCAGAATATAAGGACACTATACCCAAGCAAGATACATCCAGAATTATGATGTATGTTTGTGATATTTTCATAAAAACCCATATGCATGAGCCGGTGGACTTAAGCACAGAAAAAGATTTAAGCTATAAGGTGGCTGCTATTAGAAGAATAATTATAACTAGTGAATACGAAAGGAAGTATTTGGACAAGATTTACTCTATTCATAATGAGCTAAATCACCCTGGTGTATATATTATTAATTCTTTTATGCAAAAAAAGGCAGGAAACGAAATAGAGGCTTTAAGGCATCTTCAAAATATAAAAAATGATACTATATTGTATGAAATATGCATGGAGAATTTGAACCATATTTCACCTATGGCAGTTGATTATAGAAACAATCTTAAAAGCGACGATACTACGGCTTATCAGAAAGGGTACCAATCAGGAACTAACCGTGTTCAAAGTCAAGACATACTTGATAAAGAAATTGGTGACGTGCTTCGTAACAAAGTAAGCGATAAGGATAAAGCCACAATCAACAACCCTGATACTAATAATGCTATTACAAATATCGTTGATGATAAGGATATAAAGATTGAAGCAAAAAGTTTGGAGCTGCCAGCTCATAATATCAGTAATAACCAAACGATACTAAACAATATAGACAAGCCCAGATATGATGAAAAAACGACAAATATATTTAATGCATATAGTAGTTTAGAGCAATGGGAGGGGATTGATGATTTTTCTCATCTTTTGCCAAATCTCCATCATGCGCTTCTACAGTGTCCTGACAGAGCAGAAGGGGACAGAATGGCTTATTTTCGCGCAATAGAAACTTCAGCTCATAATATGCAAAAAGTAATTGAGGTACAAAAACTTACCGACAAGAGTAAAGTTTTACTCGAAGCTTCAAAACAAGCATATTTGTTAAATCTAAATGTAGACTTTTTCCTACTTTTTAATGAGTATGCATACTCCATGATAGCGGATTTTGATTACAAAAAGGAAATCGAAAGAAAGCTTATTTTTAGTTATGAATTCTTAGTGTTGCTCCATGCTGAAACGAAAACGGGTTTCAGTATTCCAGAAACTTATGTTGACTTTGCTTTTAGGTCAATGATTGAGGCGTATATTAGCCTTGATACCCCTGAGAAACTATTTGATAATTTGAAATACTTATACAAAGCAATAGAATTGTTTCAAGTTTTTAGCTATAAGTATATTCCTAAAATAAGTCGGGCGTATTCGGATGTCTATGATGAGATATTTGGCGTGATAAAGGAATTTATCATAAAAGTTCAACACTACAATGAAGCAACCGAAATTGATAAGAAAAAAGAGATGTTATCTCAGTTGTCACTTAACACTGTAGACTTTAATTATGTAATAGCAAGTAAAGTAAATAACCCTTATAAAGTTTTGCTTATTCAATTTATAAGTAGTGTTGACGGACTACTTGCAAAAGAGAACAGAAATCTTATTAAGATGCCGGACATAAAAATTGTGCTACTTAATGTTGATAAGATACTCAAGAGTGATGAAGCTCTTCAGTTCGAGATTATAAATGAAGGAGAGGCTCGAGCACTTAACGTAACTTCCAGTTTTAAAATTCTTAAAGATGATTTGGTGGTTTTATCAAAGGATTTCACTTTTGATGTTGTACGTGAGATGGAGAAGCTGCCGATAAGAATTGATACCGGTTTAACTAAAGAGGGTTTATATCATGTAAGTGTTCATGTGCGTACTGGCAATGACGAAAAACACACAATATCATACAATGACAGCTTTGAAATTGTTCTGCGTTCCGACGAAAAGTTTGAATTTATCCCGGATAAGTTTGTTGTATCACCTATAATAGATCAAAAAGGTTTCTTTGGGAGAAAGGATATTATAAACACAATTGAAAATGGTTTGTCGGGTGGAGTTGGAAATACAACATTTATAATATACGGACTAAGAAGAATAGGTAAGAGCTCATTGCTGTACCACATCCAAAACAAATTCGATAACGAGTTCATAACAGTTTTCTGCGATGGAGAAAGCCATCCTGCTAACGATACCGCTGAATTGGTCTATAGTATGTTTGTTGTACAAATACATCATGAAATGGTGGAACATGGAATCGATATAAACATGCCTGATTTTGCAGAATTTGAGCGTAATCCATTGTTGAGGTTAACAAGTTTTTTTAGGGAAGTGGAGAGAAAGCTTAAAGACAAGAGCCTTCTTTTGTTAATAGACGAGTTTGAGCTCATAATACTTGGCGTGCAAGAAGGTAAGTATTCTCAGGATTTGTTTAAGACTATACGCAGCCAAATGCAGCATTCACAAAAAACAAAAATTGTTATTGCTGGAGGCGGATACTTGCTTAACATGCTTGTGAACGAAGCGCTTTCTATATCTGATACCTCGCAACCTGTAAAGATAAGCTTCCATCAAAAATCCGAAATATTTGAAATGGTTCAAAAGCCATATGAAGGAGTGCTTCACTATTTACCTGATTCTTTAGAGCGTATTTTTATGCTAACAAATGGACATGCCTATTATGCTTCTATTTTGTGCAAAGAGCTTATTGGCATTTTAAATAAAGAGAAAAGGTATGTAGTCTATCCTTCGGATATTGATTTAGCAGCAAAGATTGCTTTAGAAGTAAATCAGTATGGTAACTACGAGAATATGTGGGAATCACTGTCCGGGGTAACTGAAAAGCTGGTGCTTGCAGCCACAGCAGAGGAATTGGACCATTATGACGATTATATAACTATGAAAAAACTATACGAGAAAGCCGAGGATATAGAAGCGAAATACGATCTGGATGGATTATTATACAAAACTCGAGTATCGGCTGCAGTTAATAATATGCTAAAGATTAGTATTTTATCAGAAAAATCTGGCGGATTTCGAGTTTCATTAGAACTTTGGAGAAGATGGCTGCAAAAGGCATGGCCAGTCCAACGAGTAATTGAAGTATATAGCGATGAAATAAAGACAGAAATGCAAAAGGAGGCAAATATACTTGAACAATAGCATCTTATGCGACAAACGTTATCCAATTGAGCAACCTGATGATTTTATAGGGCGAGAAGAAATTATATGGCAAATTAAAGACAAGGTATTCAGCGGAAGAAGAAATTGTATTGCCATAATTGCTGATGATGGTATGGGCAAATCTTCACTGATTAACTACATATATTTTGAAGAAACACAAAAGAATCTAATTGACAATTACGAAAAAAATCTATTGGTTTTGCTCAATAATGCCGAGCCATCAAGTTTCGAAGATTTCTTTTTTATTTTACACGAAGCAATTTATGAAAATATCCAGCTAAGTAGTTTCTTAAGTGATGAAATAAAGGAAGAAAGTCAAGAAATCTTTAGCGGCGACAAAGGTGTATTAAATGCTAAAACTATATTTGAGCTGAAAAACTTATTAAATCGTCTATTTTTATACCTCTACAAGCAGGAAATTACAACAACTATATTAATCGATGATATAGATAAGATGACGAAGGCAATAGGGGATCGGGATAAAACTAATGAGAAGCGTCAAGTAGCCAAAGAAAGTTTTAAATATCTTAGATCCAAGGTTAATGATGTAAGGAAATGCGATATAAGGTACATAATTACTAGCAAAAAGCCTCTGAAATCTATTTCAAAAGAATGCTACGAATCTGGTTTTCCGGGAATTTTTGAGTACAAGACACTCGAGCCCTTTACTGAAAATGAAATAGAACAATACCTTTCAAAATGCAATATGGACCCGGAAGATAGCAAGTATTCTGTTATCAGAAGAATATCTGGAGGATTTCCGGGGATTCTCAGGTCAGCCTGTAAGGTCATGGGTGAAATAGAAAAAGAGCATGGAGAGAGTAGTGAGAATAAAAACATAAGCCAGGATGAATTTTATAAGAAAGTTGCATTAGATGCGGCAAATACTCTCGAATCTCAATGGAATGTATCCTCTGACAACGAAAAACTGCTATATAAAGCAATAGCAGAAAATAAAGATTATGAAATGATAAATAGTGGTAATAGGGATTGGTCTGTTGAGCTAGATATAGCAATTAACAGAAAAATTATAGATACCGAAAGATTATTTACTTCGGAGATCTTTGGCTATTTCGTAAAGCATATGGCAATCATCACGGAAGATGAACCCGATGAGTTTAAAGCGATAAGTGAAGATAAAAATATTATAGAAGAGGAAAAGGCAAGCGAAGTCCAAAACATTAATGCGGCAATGCTTGAGCAACAAAATGATATTCTTGCAAAGTCTAATATGATGAAAGATGATGCAATAAACATGCATAAAAAAACGCTGGATATGTTATATGAACAAAATAAAAGACTGTTTTCAGAGTTTGTTTCTAAGGACTCCAAAATTAAATCATATAACAGTACAGTTTTAAATCGTGAAAGTAAAAAGGAATACAATGAATATGTAAAAGATGTGTTCCAAAAGTACATGGCAATGAACATTTCCGAGACTGATGGTTTCGCATCATTGAGTGGTAGATTGACAGAAAATGCACGGGAAGTCATAGGTGATGAAAACCATAGAATGCTAACCGAAGCAGAGCTGTTGTTTAATGTCTATCGGGAAACTGATAATGATCAATCGCCTGTGGGGGTTTTATATGGAAAGCTATTAGAAAGCCTTATTAACAAAGTTGCGCTTCCAAAAATAAAAAGCATTCCATTAATACAAAGCTCTGATATTGTTCTTACAAAAGATGGTCAAACACGCCTTCTAATTGAATGGGACAGCATATATATTGGTAATTTAAGGTATGTTATGAATCAATGCAGGAACATATTTGAACAGGATAATTACTTGAGAAATAAGTTCAGAGGCATCTATACATTTGATTTTCGTAACAAACTAGAGGATATTAGAAACATAAGAAATAAGTGTGATCATGAAAAAAAGGATCCAGGTGATAAAGTAACGGTTGAAGACATAGAAGTTATGAGAGATTCGTTGTTCGGTATCAACACGTATGATACAGGTATAATTGAAGCTATGGTTAAGCTTTATAATATGTGAGGTTGGACCTATAAGAACTAACTTAAGAGGTGAAGATAATGCCATTGGTGTTGGTTCCCATTTTCATCACCTTCTTTCTATAACCATTATTCTATATAACATAACAAAAAATTGCAAGTTAGGGGGTTTATAGCAAAAGAAGGTCAGCTTTTACTTTTTCATGTTCTCCTTTGTCGCATTCCACAATGAATGGTAAACGCTAAGAGATTTTGTATATTTTATATAAATTATTTCATAATTTCACAAAAATTTTGTTGAAACTATATTATAGAAATGGTAAAATATACTTAAAAGTGTGAGCGATGACTCACGTCAATGTAAATTATAGGTGAGTACAATGTATAAAAAGCTGGATTCTGATACTATAAACAACATTCTCGAAACTGGAATAGAGGAATTTGCCAACAATGGCCTGGATCGTGCAAACATTAATGTAATAGCAAAAAAAGCTGGTGTCAGTGTGGGCGTAATCTATAAATATTTCAAGGATAAGGATAGTTTCTTTCTGGAATGTGTACGGCATAGTCTAGAACTTTTGGAACAGGTGTTGCAAGATGCTTTTTCGGATGATGCAGATGTGATGACGTGCATCAAGAGAATTGTTTACGCTTTGCTGGAGCATTCCAGAAAGCATAAGAACTACAATGTGATGTACAACGAAATCACTTCAGGAAGTTGCAGGCGATATGCAAATATCCTGGCAAAGGAGATAGAAACGTGCACAGCATCTGTATATGAACAACTTATGGAAAAAGCAAAGCAATCGGCGGCTGCGGAGATCAAAATAGATTCTCGTATGCTCGCCTTTTTTTTCGATAACCTGCTGATGATGCTGCAATTTTCCTATAGCTGCGATTATTACACCGAAAGAATGAAGATATACTGTGGTGAAAATATTTTGGAAGATGACGAAAAAGTAGCCAATGAATTCATCGGGTTTATCGGCAGCGTTTTGGGTTACCGATGATTATAACAGGGTGCAATAGAAGCTCAAGAAGTAATGGTTTATAAGCAAACGGAGTTACCGGTGATATAAACGGTTGAAATAGAAAAACTTAGAAAGGAGGATGACTGTTTGTATGTAATTGCTTATGACTTTGGAACCACAGGAGTGAAAACCTGCCTTTTTAGTATCGGAGAATCGCTTAAAATGGTGGCAAGCGAGTATGGAGTATATGGATTGTATATTCTTGAAAATGGCGGAGCCGAACAGGATACTGAAGAATGGTGGGGGGCGATGTGCACTACAACACGAAGACTTTTTGAGAAGACGGACGTCAGACCTGAGCAGATTGGTGGAATTTCTTTTTGTTCTCAGATGCAGGGGCTAGTACTTGTGGACGATAGAGGAAAAGCCCTTAGACGGCCTATGAGTTATATGGACCAGAGAGCAGTATCAGAAATGAAAGCATATCTAAGCCATGGGCTTGCTATCTCTGGTGCTAATATGCGCAAGCTGATTAAAAGTCTAATAATCACCCATGCAGCTCCAACCAGCGTAAAGGACCCTATTTGGAAATACAAATGGGTTCAAAACAATGAACCAGAAGTTTTCTCTAGGATACATAAATGGCTGGATGTAAAGGAATATTTAATCTGCCGCTGCACAGAACAGTTTGTTATGACAAAGGATTCCGCGTTTGCCACCTTCCTTTATGATACCAGATCGGTGAAGTGGGGCTGGAGCAAGACGCTTTGTGAACTGTACGGTGTTGATCCGAAGCACCTTCCAAAGGTAATAGACAGCTCTGAACAGGCAGGCGTGCTTACAGATAATGCTGCGCATGAACTCGGGCTTAAACCCGGTATTCCAGTATACGGGGGAGGCGGAGATGCGACACTGATAGGCGTAGGTGCGGGATGCATTAATGTAGGTGATACGCATATTTATTGCGGAACATCTGGCTGGGTTGGCACTGTGATTGACAGACAGGTAGTGGATATTTTTGCGAAGATTGCAGGTATTATCGGTGTAGAAGCAAATAAATATATTTATTTCGCTGAAATGGAGACTGCAGGAAAATGCTTTGAGTGGGTAAAGGATCATCTGGTCTTGGATGAGATCGGTATTTACCTAAAAAAGACACAAATTACCGAGAGTAAAGAAAAATTATACGAAAGCCTATATGATTATATGTCCGAAACCATATCAAAAATTGGTCCAGGAGCGGGTGGCGTGTTTTTTACACCATGGCTTCACGGAAACAGGTGTCCCTTTGAAGATCCTAACGCAGCGGGAATGTTTTTCAATATAAAACTGGAGACTGGAAAAACAGAACTTATAAGAGCAGTACTTGAGGGCATCTGCTATCATCTTCGTTGGATGCTAGAAGCCCAGGAGAAAAAGGTCAAAACCTCCAGTACTATACGTTTTGTCGGGGGCGGTGCATTGTCGACCGTGACTTGTCAGATTCTTTCGGATATTACTGGAAGGGTTATAGAGACAGTTGAGGCATCAAAAGATGTGGGTGCCGTTGGCGCAGCCATGTTAGCCGCAGTTGGTAGTGGAAAACTGTTGGGAATGTCGGCCATTAAGGATTTTATTCCTGTGAAGAACCGGTACGAACCTGATATGGAGAAGAAAAGGATATATGACAAAAATTATCAGGTGTATAAAAGGCTGTATCAGACCAATAAAAAAAGCTTCGCCATGATGAATGCTTATAACAGGGAGGCTTGACAATGGAAGAGAATAAGGCAAGAAAACTGCTGGTGGACACCGGCAAGAAGCTCCTGGAAACAGGGCTTGTGGCCAGAACATGGGGAAATATAAGCTGCAGGTTGGATGAAGACAATATTGTCATTACACCAAGTGGATTGGATTATACAAAAACCAATGAAGAGGACATAGTTAAGTTGAACATTTCAACGGGTGAGTGGCAGGGGATTCATAAACCGTCTGGTGAAAAAAAGATTCACATTGCTGCTTATCAGCAATTTCCTGATGTGAACTTTGTGATTCATACACATCAAACTTACGCTTCTGCAATAGGGCTTGCAGGATATGAGCAACTGGATATAACTGCCGAGGAAAGGGAAACACTTGGAGGCGTCATGCGGGCAAGCTATGGCCTTCCAGGGACGAAAAAGCTGACAGAAGCTGTAAAGGTGGCTTTACAGGATGGAGCCAAGGTAGTACTTATGGCAAATCATGGTGTCCTTATATGCGGAAGCAGTCAGGATGAGACGATGGACAAGGCTATGCTTTTGGAGGAGATCTGCAAAAGAAATACAAAAGGTAACTTTGAAGTGGCACAGTATGAAGTAACCGAAAAAGTAGAGAAGTTATTATGTGATTTAAAAGAAAAATTCGTATATGCTGCTTTGGTGCAGACGCCCGCTGTTCTCGCGTGTGCAAACGAGGGGAAGCCAATATATGCACAGGTGGATGACATGGCTCAGATGATTGGGCGGAAAATCCCAGTGACAACCAATGAGACAGAACAGGTTGCTAAAGCACTTGAAAAAGTGAACGCTGTACTTGTGTCGGGTATCGGAGCTGTTGTTAGATCTGAATCCCAAGATGATACTACAGCACTTGAACTGCTGGTGGACAAAGCAGCAATCTGCAGTATTCATACGGCTGCTTGTAACGTAAAAGCAAGAATCGGTATCATCGACGCAGCTTTAATGAAGTTGGTATATAAAATGAAGTATTCAAAGCAAAAAGGTTAGGGGTAAAGACTGGTCTGTGCAAAACGCAGTCAGATTGAATAAATAAAGCAAGGGGGATAAACAAATGGGTAATTAAGGAATAAGTAGATGGGACGATCCTGTAGAAATCAATGCAAAGCTTAAGGCTCTTACGAGTCAGCCGATATGGGAGGTGGATGACGACTATTATAACAATGTCGTTATGAAGTATTTTAATGAAAAGTGTAAAGCATCCAAGGCTGTTTTCGAAGAAGCCAAGGCATATATACCAGGGGGCGTTCAGCACAACCTGGCATTTAATAAGCCGTTTCCAATGTGTATGGTTAAAGCAGAGGGCGCATACCTGTATGACAAGGACGGTAACAAATATATAGATTTCCTGCAGGCGGGCGGACCGACAATCCTGGGTAGCAATTATCATGTTATCAGAGAAAAGGTCATTGAGCTTCTTAACGAATGTGGACCAGTAACGGGTCTATTGCACGAGGCCGAACTGATGATTGCAAAGGAAATTAACAGACATATGCCGAATGTAGAGATGTTTCGCATGCTTGGTTCTGGAACTGAAGCAGTGATGGCCTCACTTCGAATAGCAAGAATTGAAACCGGGAAAAAGCGTGTCATTAAAGTTGGTGGAGCGTATCACGGTTGGTCGGATCAGATGGTTTATGGCCTTAAAATCCCTGGAAGCAGGGCACTGCTTGAGTCCCACGGAATACCTAAAAGCGCATTTCGTTACACCGATGAGGTTCGTCCAAACGATTTGGAAATGCTTGAGAAAATGCTTAAGAGAAATCGGCTTAAAGGCGGTACTGCTGCAATAATTCTGGAGCCAGTAGGTCCTGAAAGCGGAACAAGGCCCATCTCCAAGGAGTATAACGCTGAAGTACGCAAACTCTGTGATAAATATGGGGCTCTGTTGATATTTGATGAAGTGGTGACCGGATTCCGAGTTGGCATGGGTGGAGCACAGGGATACTTTAATGTGGTTCCCGACTTAACGATCTTTGGCAAGGTTATTGCTGGAGGATATCCGGCTGCGGGCGGCGTAGGTGGCAAAAAAGAGTATGCACAGCTTATGGCAGCTGGCCTTGCTACAGGTAAACACAGGGCTTATGTAGGCGGAACTTTGGCGGCTAATCCTCTTTCCTCTCTTGCAGGATACACAGCAATTAAGGAAATCGAGAGAACCAATGCATGTGAAATTGCAGGCAAAATGGGGGACCGCCTGTGCGATGGATTAAAAGAGTTGATTGACAGATATGGCTTACCTTTCGTCGCATATAACCAGGGCTCTATTGTACATCTTGAGTGTACGGGCGCGATGAGCTTCGACTTTTCATCCATGTCGTTTATAAAATCAGCCCTTGGTATCTTGAAACATAAGGATA
Source organism: Clostridiaceae bacterium (assembly GCA_012519655.1). GTDB lineage: Bacteria > Bacillota > Clostridia > DSM-8532 > DSM-8532 > Thermoclostridium. Next base: position 12,257 of record JAAYPS010000071.1, read on the forward strand.
TGATGTATGAAAGAAAGGACTCCATGGAAAGAATGGGTGCAGCCTATATGGCAAACGGAATAGTAACACTTGCTGGCAGCAGACTGTATACATCTTTGGCAGACACACCGGAAATCATAGATGAAGCTTTGAACAGGTTTGAAGAAGTATTTAAGCATGTCAAAAAAACAAGCAAAGGGCTGATTAAATAATTAATCATACTACTTATCAACCTAAAAGATATATAACTTGGGGGGGAGTCAGTTCGCGGGACCATTCCATATTGTGGGATGGTCCCAAGTCTTATGGTGGGCTATATAAGTGTTTGTTTTACTTGCTTTAGGGGGGGTTGTATGCTATAAAAAGACGTAAGTCTAGGTTATCTTCAAGACAAGTGGCAGATAGCCTGGTTTGTATTAAAATAAGTGATAACATATGCGTTTTAGAAAGGCGGGCTAGATATGAATATTGTTGATAATAGGGAAGTTATTATAAAAGGCAACTACGATGTAATCGTAGTTGGTGGAGGGATAGCAGGAGTTAGTGCTGCTGTCAGCGCAGCACGAGAGGGTGCAAAAACGCTTATTATGGAAAAAAGCATAATGTTTGGTGGTCTTGCCACGGCTGGATTAATAAGCTGGTATGAGCCCTTATGCGACAGTAACGGCAAAAAAATGATAAGTGGCATCGCTGAAGAGCTTATACAGCTATCGGCAAAATATGGGTTCGACAATCTTCCGGATGTATGGAAAGATGGAAACAATACTACTCAAACAAACAAAAAATACGCAACATATTTTTCACCCACTATTTTTGCAATGGCACTGGATCAATATCTCATCGAAAATAATGTAGAAATTATTCTTGACTGTATGGCCACTTTTCCTGTTATGAACGGTTCAGTGTGCGAAGGAATTGTTGCAGAAACAAAGGAAGGAAAGGTGTTTTACGGTGCAAAATCAGTTGTTGATGCGACGGGAGATGCAGATATATTTGCAAAGGCAGGTGCACCTGTAGTATCCGGTGATAATTACTTAAGCTTTGTAGCACATGGAATTAATCATGAGGCAATTGAAAAATATAATAATAACAATAATATGCTGTTCTTGCGCAAGTGGTTTTTTGAAGGAAGTAATCTTTTTGGTAAGGGGCATCCTGAGGGTATGGAACTTGCAAAAGGACTAACATCAGAAGATATAACCTGGTTTGTTTTAGCCGGAAGGAAATTACTTTTTGATAAAATAAAAGACCAGGACAAAAATTCAAGAGATGTAACAACGCTGCCTTCTATGCCCCAGTTTAGAAAAATCAGACGTATAGTAGGTGAACATGAATTCGTTGCAATAGATGGTGAGAAGTTTGATAATGCTATAGGTAGTTGTGGAGACTTCAGACCAAATGGTAAGGGGAAGCATTATCAAATCCCGATTACTTCGCTGTATAATAAAAATTACTCTAATTTGATTGCTGCAGGCAGAATTATATCAGCAAGCGGCGATGGTTGGGAGGTAACAAGAGTTATTCCTGTATGCGCATTAACTGGACAGGCTGCAGGATTGATTGCTGCAATCAACAAAGATGGCATAAACAACATAAACTACATAGAATTGGCTAACAAATTAAAAGATAATAAAGTGCTTTTTGTTTAACTTAAGAGGAAAAATACTTTTGCTTAAAGATTAGATAAAAATAAACCAACCCCAAAAGATTAGACAAATATCTAATTGTGTATTGACATTAGATAGTTCCCATAATATTATATGATCATATATTATTATGCGAAGGGGAATTTACCTATGAAGTTTGAACTTATTAAGCAAAAGGATTTTTCTTTATTGATGTTAGGAAAGTTTGTTTCCTTAGTAGGAAGTAATATGCAACAGTTTGCTCTGTCATTATATGTCCTGACAATCACAGGTTCGGCCACTATATTTGCATCTATATTATCAATATCCATATTACCTAGATTATTAGTATCTCCCATAGCTGGAGTTTTTGGAGATTGGTTTGATAGAAAAAAGACCATCGTAATGCTGGATTTTATAAATGGGTTAATCTTAGGAATATTTGCTGTGATATATATAGTTAAGGGTAGCTTATCTATTTTTTTAATCTACATACTGGTTATTCTATTAGAGATAACTGAGATATTTTTTGATTCCGCAATGTCTGCAGTAATGCCTAGCTTAGTGGAAAAGGAAGAGCTTATGGAAGCAAACTCTCTGAATTCTCTAATAATGAACATAGGGAATATATTGTCACCTGTCATAGCTGCTATTTTTTACGGTAGCTATGGCATTAAAGTTATATTGATGTTTAGCTCTATTAGCTTTATATTATCAGCTATTAGTGAGCTTTTTATTAATATACCAAAGTCCCATAAGAAACCTGAAACAATAGATATTAAAACTTTTAAGGCAGATTTAATGGAGGGAATAGATATTATTAGAAGCAATAGGCTAATATCTACAATGATAGGTCTAGGAACTATAATTAATTTCTCAATCACTCCTCTTTTTGGTATTGGATTAATTTATATAACCAAGGAAGTATTAATGGTAAGTGATATGCAATTTGGAGTATTTCAAACAGTTGTCTCTATCTCTATGTTATTAGCTCCACTATTGTGTGGAAGTATAATTAAGAAGAAAAGGATTGGCAGACTTACTCATGATAGCTTTATAACTGTAGCTATATTGATATTTGTCATGTCAATATTTCCATCAAGCGTTCTTTTAAAAACCTTTAATTCCAATATGGTACCTTATATTGGCTTGATAATAATTACTTTCATAGTAGGATTAGTTGTTACAGCAGCTAATATTGCCATAGGGACATTGTTTAATCAAGTAGTGCCATTAGACTTAATGGGAAGGACTTCCACAGTTTTTAATCTTGCAGTTACAATATTTATACCTGTGGGACAAATGATTTTTGGATTCTTATATGATATAATGCTCTCAAGTGTAGTAATAATCTTAAGTGGAATGATATTAATTATAGTTACAACATTATATAAGAAGGCTTTATTAAGTTATGATGAAAGTGAGTTACTTGCAGAATCAAAAGCTTAGGGTTTGAGCAAATAACGGGAGAGATATAAGAGATGAACTTCAAATTTTACACTATAGAAAGTAGAATATTCGACTTTTTAGAATTTCCCAGTCTGATTTTTGCCAGAGCGCGTTATGAAAAATCGAAGGAGGAAGATGATCTTAAAATACCTTACTTTGCAGATTACTTAGATCTTCTAAATAGGGTAGAAGTAAAGCTAGAACCCTATGTAAAAGATATTGAGTTTTTTTACTTGAAAAATATCCATGGAGAATATGATTTTATAGGTCTGATTTCAAGCGTATATATGATATTTGGCCATAATAGCGAAAAAGAATATTTGGACATGTTACTAGGATTAAGTGAGAAGGATATTAACAAAAGTATAGCATACTCAATAATTTCCGATAATGAAAATAGTTTAGATTATTCAGAGGAGATTATGTCTAGGGCTGAGGCTCTTAGTTTAAGTAAAAGCGAACTAATCGCTCTCATTAAGGATTTACCCACTGACGCTGCTGCGAAATGGAATTTGTTTCTCACCATTGAAGAGCCCGTTAAGTATATGAAAATCTATGTTGATTTGATGTACAAAATACTGCCAATATTTACAGACTTCTATAAGCAATATGAAGAGGAAGTGGGTAAGTATGGACAATACCTAGCTGAATTTCTTAATGAAAAGGGCACAAAAGGGCTAGAAGAGAAAACATACTCCATACTTGATTCAAAGGTTATTAATGATGATGATAACAGAATCTTGATTTCTGCAGTACTACAATATGCCATTGCCGTAATGGGTGTTGGGCGCAATAGTTATATTGCTTGGGGCTTAAGGATGGAAGAGGCCTTTAAGAGAATTAAGGAAGTAAATGAAAATAAAATTAATGAGCGGGTACAGGTATTCAAAAACTTAGGTGATAAGACTAGATACGAAGTTGTAAGGCTAATAGCCTCGGGTGAGACCTCAACTAAGGAAATAGCTCAGGCTTTAGGTGTATCTAGCGCGACCATATCCTATCATATAAATAATTTACTGCAATCAAAGATTATTAAAATAGATAGAGCTGAAAGCCGTTATAGCTATGTTGTAGATCATGAAACACTTGAAAAAACAATCAACGGACTAATGCAGGATTTAAAAACTC
>JAAYPS010000072.1 GCA_012519655.1 Clostridiaceae bacterium
GACTTAAGAATGTGAGGTATATAAAATCAGAAAAGGAGTCATTAAATATCAATACCAACTAATTTACTTTCTCTTCCGTGGTTGTATAAAATCAATTGTTTTTCCTTCAATAGAGGAAACCTTTTGATCAAACTCCCGCTGTTTTTCAACATTTGGTTTAAAGCAATCAGGATATTTTCCTAAAAAGTCTTTCAGCTCGGTATACTTCAACACGAATCCTCTCCTTTTAACATCGTTAATACAATATATGAAACAAGCTGTAAAATGTTCATTATTTACATAAAAAATTTTGGAGGTTAAAATATATAATTATAATCGCACATAGTTTTTAGATATACTGTGTATAAAAATTTAAGTTAGAAAACACCTTTTAATTGCACTGAAATATAATTTAAACTATAATAGGATCAATTCAATTTCACACTTTTCATGTCATATAAAGGCTTGCAGTAGTTGTTATTGATAATGATAATACTTGGAAAATTTATATAGCAGAATAATTGTTTTGAAGGGAGGATTTGTAATTGAATCATGATACTGTAATAATTCTTGATTTTGGTAGCTCAAACAACCAGCTATTAGCGCGTAAAATAAGAGGTGCAAATGTATATTGTGAGGTTCTGCCATTTACAACGTCACTAGAAGAAATTATGTCAAAAAATCCTAAGGGTATTATATTAATAGGCGGTTCGAGTTCGATTTCAGAGGAAAACGCACCTAAATATAACCCAGACATTTTTAACCAGGGTATACCCGTTCTTGGGGTTGGATATGGCATGCAATTAATGACTGTTGAGCTTGGTGGAGCTGTAGAACAATCCAAATGTGTAGAATCAGGTAAAGTTGAAATTGCACTTGAAACAGATAATGAGTTATTTTCGAAAATAACAACAGAGACAAACTGTTGGATGGACAGTACATTCCAAGTGTCAAAGATGCCGTCAGGTTTCAATGTGCTGGCAAGAACACGCAATTGTGCTGTTGCTGCAATTGGAAATGAAGAAAAAAATTTATATGGTGTTCAATTTCATCCAGAAGTTATGAAATCCCAAACGGGAATTGAAATAGTAAAGAATTTTTTATTTAATATTTGTAGGTGCAGTGCAGATTGGACAATGGCATCATTTATCGATGCATCCATTGAAGATATTAGGAAAAGAGTTGGGGACAAAAAGGTATTGTGTGCATTATCCGGCGGTGTTGATTCGTCTGTTGCAGCAGCATTACTATATAAGGCTATAGGAAATCAACTCATTTGTATTTTCGTTGATCATGGACTTCTTAGAAAGAATGAAGGAGACCAAGTAGAAGAAGTTTTTGCTGGTCAGTTTGGTATGAATTTTACTCGCGTAAATGCACAAGAACGTTTTTTAAATCGCCTTGCCAATGTTTCTGAACCAGAAGAAAAAAGAAAAATCATTGGAGAAGAATTCATTCGTGTTTTCGAAGAAGAAGCTAAAAAAATAGGAAAGGTAGACTTTCTTGTTCAAGGTACAATATACCCCGATATTATTGAGAGCGGTGTTGGCAATGCAAAAGTAATAAAGAGCCATCATAATGTAGGTGGTCTTCCTGAGCATGTAGACTTTGAAGAGATATTAGAGCCGTTAAGAGATCTTTTTAAGGATGAAGTTCGAAGTGTTGGCCTTGGATTAGGTTTACCAGAATACCTTGTATGGCGTCAGCCCTTCCCAGGACCTGGTCTTGCAATTAGAATTATTGGAGATATAACATTTGAGAAGCTGGAAACTCTTCGCGAGACAGATCATATTTTCAGAGAAGAAGTTGAGAGAGCAGGTTTAAGCAAATCTATAAACCAATATTTTACCGTTCTCACCAATATTAAAAGCGTTGGTGTAACGAATAATGAAAGAACTTATGATTATACGGTGGCTTTGCGTGCCGTCAATACAAAAGATTTTATGTCTGCTGAGTGGACCAAAATACCATATTCCGTTCTTGAAATAACTTCAAGCCGTATTATAAATGAAGTAAAGAATGTGAATCGTGTGGTTTATGATATAACATCAAAACCGCCTGCTACAATCGAGTGGGAGTGAGTTAAAGGCTTCAAGCCTCTAACTCATGGTTTTGTAGTTAATGGAATGAGATGAATAAAATGAATGAAACGAATGGAAACGTGGGCAAACAAATTATTCTCTATGTAGTGGGGTTATGGTTTCTTGCTCTTGGTGTGTCTTTATCAATAAAGGCCGATCTGGGTGTGTCACCTGTTAATTCTATTCCATATATTCTTAGCCAAATTTTCAGTATACGCATGGGTACATGTATTTTCATTGTCTTCGGTTTTTATATGCTGTTACAGATATTGATACTGAGGAAAGAGTACGAGTGGAAAAACTTGTTGCAGATTATATTTTCAACAATATTTGGATACTTTGTAGACATTACAAATGTTATAACTAAAGAGATTGCTGTTGAGTCCTATGTTTCCCAGTTGTTATTACTTATTATTAGTATTCTTCTCATTGCGTTTGGTATAACCTTATATATTGAGGCCAATCTTGTCCCTATGCCTATGGAAGGCCTTGTTATTGCAATATCGAAAAAGTCAAAAAAATTAAAATTTCCTCAGATAAAAACTATATGTGACAGTGTTGTGGTATTATTTGGATTAATATTTTCATTATTTGGTACTGGACAAGTTATCGGAATACGCGAAGGTACTGTTTTAACTGCAATATCTGTCGGAAAACTGGTGGGTGTTTTTCAGCGAATAATAAAACCAAGAGTAGCTAAGAAACTTTAATATATTAACACTATATAGGATTCGACCTGTTTTATTATATTTAGAAAAGAGGGAAAAATATGGCTGTATTAGATGTTAGTTTCTATTCACAATCTCTAGTAAGACCTGTTTCTTTTCAAATGTATATTCCAAACGATATACGTTCGCAAGAGGAAAACCAACACTATAATCGTAAATGTAAAACAGTATTTGTTCTTCATGGATATAGTGGTTGGGGCAGGGGATGGGACCAGATATTTCAGATTGCCGAGAAGTATAATCTGGCTTTAGTATTCCCAAATGGTGAAAACAGCTTTTATCTGGATTCGCAGGCTACCGCAGGTAAATATGGGACCTTTATTGGCTCAGAATTAGTGGATTACATAAGAAAAACATTTGGTCTTTGCATGACAAAAGAGGATACATTCATCAGCGGTCTATCCATGGGTGGCTTTGGAGCATTACATACAGGTCTTGCATATCCAGACACCTTTGGAAAAATAGTTGCACTTTCCTCTGCACTTATTGTACATCAAATAGCGGGAATGAAGCCCAACCAAGAAAACGAAGTGGCAAACTACTATTATTATAGGAATTGCTTTGGTGACTTAGATCAGCTCCTTATGAGCGACAATAACCCAGAGGTGCTTGTAAAGAAGCTGCAACATGAGGGGATAAAAATCCCAGATATCTATATGGCTTGTGGAACCGAAGATTTCTTACTTGAGAACAACCGACAGTTCTATAAATTTTTAACAGATCATAACGTAAAGGTGAAATGCATTGAATCCAATGGTGAGCATAATATGGAGTTTTGGAATGAATATTTTGAAAAAGGGTTTGCGTGGCTATTAGAAGAATGAACAGATTAATAGTGAATAAATATGATGGGGATTGGAACTTATATATCCTTTAGTTACAATAAGGAGGTGTCATGTTATGAAAATTAGATACGCTTGCAGCCTTGCAAAGCTGTATTCAGGTCCGCACCATCCTATTTTAGCAACTTCACCAGAATTGAAGTTTATTCATGCGGTTTGTAATCAGGATATTGAGGCTGCACTGGAGTTATTCGAAGAGAAAAAACTTTTTGGAGATGTGCCAAGTGCAGTGGATGCACCATATGGGCGGTTTGAGGGCCTTGCAGGCATCCGCAGTTTTACTGAAGGTTGGCTATCTACCTTTGGAGCACAGCGAGCTTATGTAACACCAGTAATTCAAACACGTGCAAATGGTAGGGCAGTAACTGAGCTGGTTATTAATTTTGTAGTAGATGGTGAAATTAATCAAGTGCCAATGTTTGTTGTGGGTGACTTGCGTACACAGAGCACATTGGATGAAGTAAGATTATATTGCCACCATACATATGTCCCTGGGTTACAAGCTTACCGAAAACCAATATTCAAATCAGCCCATTTGGAAATGGGGGATCCTGGTCTATTGACGGGTGCTGTACGTGAATACTATGAGGCACTTCATTGGGTTCCGCAAGTTGATGTAGAACGGATTTTAAGGTCCATGAGCCCTAATTGTGTCTTTGGTGGATATGAGCCAATGGGTTCGGTTTACAAACCAGCTGAGACACCTCAAATGCTCCGTAAAATATTCGAATCAATGGCTGAATATATCCCACGGTGTGTTGGTATGCGATATGAAACTATTATTGACGATGGTAAAACTTGTGTGATTGAATGGGTTCATATTGTTTCAAAAGCAGGTCAGGAAGAAAGGAATAGAATTGCACTTTCCGGTATATCGGCTTATGAAAGAGGAGAAGACGGGCTTCTTTGTTCAATAAGAATAAGTGACTATGCTGGATATGAAAACACCATTGATTGGACAAAAACACCGGTAACTAAAGCACAAGCACAATCAATAAATTATGTTAATGAATTTCCACCTGGTGTAGGAAGAAAGTCACAATCTTAAGAAACGCATACTTTACTATATATTATTCATTTATATTGTTAGAGAACGATGAAAAATGCGCCTATGGCGCATTTTTAATTACTTGTTATCGTTTTTATTATTAGAAATACTATAACGGTATCGGAACGTGGATCAGTTAACTATGGATTTATATTCCTTGTTGAATTAAATAATTAATCTGGATATAGATTAGAGAAAAATCTATACCTATTACTGAATGAATTGATCATTCAGTTTCTTTTTGCAGAAGAATTCATGTGAAATATTACTATTCGGATATTGATTGCGTTCGTTGTCATAAAGAGCCCTAATATTCTTTCATAATTGACTCATTAGAATTAATTAGAAGATATAAACAAAATTATTGACAACTATCTAAAGAAAATGGTATAATTCGTCAAAAGGTAATCGATTACCTATACCATAAATAAAATCAAATTGTAGATTCCCAAAGCAAACACCTATAGATTACCAAAGTAGAATTATGTAATTAACTACTGATAGGAGGTATAAGATGGAAAAAGAGGCAGGCATCACAGATGATTTTAGAGCTTGGTGGGACATAGAACGGATTTGGAGTAAAAAGCCAAACGAGAAACCCACTACCTTACGTGAACTCCTTAAACTTTCAGGTAACAGGTATTATGACAGCGACAAGTTAGTTAACAGCGAATATGGTGATGAGCTTATTAAGATTCGAAAGCCTTTTTTCCTCAGTGAAGACCAAATGTCCAAAGAAGTAGTGGAGTATTGGGCTCAAAGAGGCTTACGCAAGGAATTAATAGATGGTCCTGAGGAATGGAATAAATGGGCCATATTTACTCCTCTTTCTGCACTTAAGGAAGAGAATAAGGACAGAAAATATCCACTGATATTTGCTTTACACGGTGGAGGAGCTGGACCGGATGATGGTTGTACTATATTTTCAACAGAATCAGAAGGCTATGCTGAACTTGCAGCCAAACACGAGCTCATCCTAGGCGTATTAGATAATCATTGGGATGATGGAATTATGACCTTTTATGATTATCTAGTGAAAAACTATCCAGTTGATGTTTCAAGAGTGTATCTCACTGGATTTTCTGCGGGCGGTAACAGAGCAACACAGACAAGTCTTTTGCACCCTGAACTCTTTGCAGGGATACTAGTTGGAGCTGGGCTCCCGTTTTCTTTTGAATATGATCAGTCCCTAGTCGATAATGCAGCAAAATATAGAATTCCCATGATTGGAATAGGCGGTACACATGATAAAGGCAATACCATACCTTTCAGTACGACCAACCCAATTGACAACCCTCTCCCAGAGATTGTCGCAAAACTATTTGGTGCCGAAAACAAGATGAGGTGGGCTAATGCATTTTTCAAATTGAATCATATAAAACACTATTCACTTGAGGAGAATTTAGCACATGTTTCAAAAACTGATGATGAAGTAGAGAAAATCATCGGCATTAAAGTACAACATTCCAAGATAACTTACGAAATGGGGCAGAAACACTATTGGGCTGAGTACTCAGATGATAGTGGACTATGCTTGGTGAAATACATATATGTAGATAATTTACCTCATTGTGTACCACCCAATATGATGACACTTGGATGGGAATTTCTTAGTAAATTCTCCAGGGATCC
>JAAYPS010000073.1 GCA_012519655.1 Clostridiaceae bacterium
GTGGATTTCAGTGGAAAATTAGACTACACTTACTTCCCCGTGATTACAAAAAATAAGGCGAGGTATTCAAATACCTCGCCCTTCAAATACATAATACAATCGCTATGTTTCATTAACTCAACTAATATGAAACACAGTTTGCATTTCGTCCTATTAATCTACATCTCTACTATGTATATTGCTGGTAATCCTTCTCTATCCGATGTGAAAATCACCTTGTTACCATCTGGAGTAAATGCTGGATGGGGATGGGAGTCCTGATTGGTCCTATATGATTTCCAGCTTGTACCATGGATACATAGAATTTCTTCTGTTCTAGTGGTTAGATCGGCTAGATAAATATATGGCTCGTCAGCTAACTGACCGTCTCCTACTATTTTTTTATTGTCTGGTGCAGAAGTACAATGGCAATACTTCGAGCATTCCATCAAAAATGTTTCTTTAAGGGTATCGGGATCTAAGGACATAATACTTTGTTTAAGATCTTGGTCTGATACTTTTGGCATAAATGTTTCTGTGTCAACCAAATCATTAGTAGATTTTCCATCTTGATTTTGAATGCGGTAGACATACATCATTTCTGAACCATCCTGTAACCAAAACTCATGGGTTATCATCTCATCCTGCTGTTGTGGTCTGGCGCAGCGTAAATTACTCCCATCTTTGTTAATAAACCATAATCTCGCATCTACTACATGGGATGGCCCCTCATGACAAAATGATATATCTTCGTTATGATTTGGACGTATCTGAGGATGGCCTAACCAGCATTTATCCTGATAAATTACCTCTCCTGACTTTTTCTCTATATCAATCAAGACAATTCTACATTCAGGTTTAATTTTCCATTGTTCTTCGAACAAATTCCACCCACTACTTGTTTCTATTTTATCTCTTTCATTTATTTCAATTGTGATGGAGTATTTACCATCTGAGCTTAGTGCAGGATTATCATAAGCCCACCACCCTGCTTTGGTGCTATATATTATTTCCTCTTCTAAGGTAATCATATTCATTCGGAAAATGCTCTTATTCCTACAAAAGTACAAGTATTTATCATCCCCAGACAAATTAGCGCTAAAATAGCACAGCCCACCTTCATCAGTAAGTTGAAGCGAAGACTGATTATACAAATCCATCCTATAGAATTCCCTCTCTCCATTTACTTCCATAGTATATACCAGGTAACGTCCATCATTTGTGAACATTTTATTGTAAAAATACGGATGATGACACAAGTTATCCAATCCTGTAAGTCTAGTGACTTTTTTCCCCGTAAATCCATCTTTATACGAGTGAAAAAAGTTATTTAGAATGTCTCCCTTTGCCATAATAATGCCTCCTAAATCTCATAGCCTCTAAGTTTCATTTCTTGTGATACCAATAACCCATCCACTTCTGATAGCTTGCATTTATTTTTTATAGCTATGGTGGCTGCATATCCGATGGCTTCTTCGGTCGGAACTGAGTCGCCTGTGACTCTGTAGGAAGCATGAGCATAGAAATCTCCACTAATACATCTACCTGCTAAACCAAGATTTTCTTTATCAATAGCTACAAGACTCCTATATGGTATATTGTATGGTTTTACTAGTACACCTTCATTACCATATCCATGCGTTGCTTTTTTATCCAAAGCATGAATGTCTACTGCAAAACGAACTAAACAGATGGCATCATCAAACTTTCGACCATTTGTAATATCTTGAATTGTCAACTTATACAAACCATTAATACGGCGCCCTTCCCGAATTCCAACGTGCGCGGCTGACTTTACTAACTGAAGATTTTCCCAACCTTTTACTTTTTTTAGAGCTGTAAAAACGCTATCCAATTCTTGTCTTGCTCTTATTGAAGCCATAGATATATCACTTGCAGAATCAAATCTAACACCGATTTCATGATTTATTGTGAATATGTAGGTTTCACCATAGGGCATTTGTGCAATTGTAGGAGTTTTACCTGTAGTTTCAATACCATGCTCTCTTAGGTATGTGTAAAAATTGCGTTTTTCTTCATAAGTTTCCATGAAACGAAATTCCTTAGGTACTCCCACTACAATAGATTGCAAACTTGCTGGCTGCATTTGTCCCGTTTCTGGATGCCCTATATCGAAACTACAACCTGCGAATGCTGCCACATCACCATTACCAGTACAATCAATAATGATTTCACCTAAGTATGCTTTTCGACCATCCACATTTTCAACAATGACACCTTTCACTATCTTTTGCTCACAAATTACATCCACTACTCTTGAATATAAAAGAATATCTACTCCCGCATCCAAACACATTCTTTCAACAAGAGCTTTCATTTTTTCAGCATCATAGAGGAAGTTATATTTATGTCCGCGCGGTCTTGGGGTTGTCGCATTTTCCTTATCAAGCTTGTTCTTAATCTCTGCCATTAACCCCCCTTTGCCTTCGACGTCTAAAATGCAGCTTAACAAGCCTGCCGTCCAAACGCCTCCTACGCATCCGTTTACAGCTTCAGTCATCTCTTGCGGTATTTGTTGGAAAAATGTTCTAAGCATTATTACATTCCAGGCATTAACAAGGTATGGTAGTATAAGCACCCATATTTTATTCTTTAGGTGCAGATAATTTGTGATCAGCATATACCAAGGGACCATACCGCCGTTGAACAACATAGTAAATAATACAAAAAAGGATAATTTGCTTCTAAAGACATAGTCGCGCTTTGATAGTGCATATGCCAAAAGGGATGTGATAAGAAGGCTTATCGATGTCCCTAAAACAGTAGTCAAAATAGTAACCTTATATCCTGTTATAAGTCTGTCAGGCGCTGCGAAGACATATCTGTATGCTTGCAGACTAAATCTTTCAGGTATTAATCTATAACCATTAGTTACAATTGAACCCATATCACTGAGCGATATTGATATCAGTAATAAAATAGGATAAACAAAACATATTGAAACAATTATAAAGAATATATTTATAGCAATTTGTGATGCGTTACTGCTTCTTTTACCAACCACTTGCTAATAACCCCCTTAAAATATTGCACTTTCGCTGTTGAATTTTTTGACAATCCAGTTTGTCAGCAGCACCATTAAGCAACCTATCAAAGATTGATACAAACCTACAGCTGTTGACGCTCCGACATTTCCTATTTGAGTTATTGAACGATATATATATGTGTCAATAACATCAGTAGTAGATTGCAAAATGCCTGATCCATAGGGTAATAAATAGAACAAACCAAAATCAGAATAGAATATTCTCCCTATTGAAAGTATTGTCAAGGTGATAATTACAGAAGAAATCATTGGTAGTGTGATTTTTAAAGCCATCTGATATTTTGAAGCGCCATCAATTTCTGCCGATTCATATATCGATGGATCAATGGCTATTATTGCAGCATAGTATAATATGACGCTGTACCCTATTTTTTTCCAGATGTTTACCAATGGGAGTATATATACCCACACTCTGGGCTCCGAATACCAAGAAATCGCTTCTGTCCCGATGGATTCTAAAAGCCTGTTCAGTATTCCATAATCCATACTCATAAACCCAAATCCAATATATGCTACAACCGAAAATGATAAGTAATAAGGAAAGAACATAATTGTCTGATACCGTTTAACAGCTTTTTTGCTTCTCAGCTCGTTCAGAAGCATCGCAAATATAATAGCTATAATCGTTTCAGAAATGATAAAGAAAAGATTGTATCCAATGGTGTTGCGAGTGGTACGCCACATATCCTGAGAGGTAAAAAAGTACTTAAAATTATCTATCCCGTTCCAAGGGCTCTTAAAAAATCCTAAATTGTATTGAAAGTCTTTAAATGCAAGTACTAATCCAAACATTGGCATATAGTTAAATACAAAAAGACAAATAAGAGCAGGAATAGCCATTATGGTAATAGCTATTGTTTTTTTCTTCTTATAGCTTGGCAATCTATTCATCTTGAGTTTGAAAATA
>JAAYPS010000074.1 GCA_012519655.1 Clostridiaceae bacterium
CTGGTGTTTACTCATCTGTTTTTATTGCAAGTCCATTGTGGTTAAGTTGGAGAAAACGTGCAGCGAAAAAGACTTTAAGAAATGCATGACAATGACATCTGATTAACTTATATTATATAAAATAAGCTTGCTTTTTGAGCAGGCTTATTTTTGATTAATATAAGATGGATCATTCTGATTCATGCTATAATATAATAAATAAATCATAGAATGGTGGGAACATAATGGAAAGTGCATTCTACCCGGTAATTACAGTAGAAAATGAAGAAGAACTGGAATACCTAAGAGTATACTGCGATGAACGAAAAATCGAGTTTGATTTTCTTGACAATAACCAAGAGAATTTCCCTGCAAGGGTGCTAGTGTATATTTCTGATGAAGATCTAAGGCTTTTTTTAGATTCCCATTTAATTTGACATATCGACAACATAAAAAAGCCTAGCGAAGATAGCTAGGCCGAAATTAAGAGACAGGTTTGTTATAAAACAAAACAGTCATTTTGGAGAATAATAATGGCATACAATCATGTATTGACATAAAAACAGTTTACTGGCTGTATTGCTGCTATACATTTTAGTGCCATGGATTAATCACTGAAAGACATAATCAAATATTAACGCACCAACTGTCAATTCTGCCCATACATAAAAACCATATGTGAAAAGAGATTGGATCAAAAGAGGTAGTCTAGAATAGTTTACTGGTTCTAGCATATTAACAATAGCCAGAATAGCAGATGCTGATGCTAATAGAATTAGACAGCAAAAGCCGATTCTTATTAATGTTTTAGAAACTTTATTTAAATTATTCAGTTTCTTATGAATCAATTGAATATGCTGTTGCACCAGAACCCTCCTATCCTTTCAAATGTATCAATTTTCTGAATATAGGTTAACATAATGTCTATCTGATTTCAATAAGTAATAGTTGCCATAAGGGAGCGCAAACACCATATGAACAGTAAGAGCCTAAGCCCTGCTCATATAACAAAGCTGAGTATAAGGGCATTGAATGAATTTCTATGTCGCATATGTTTGACTACCTTAGACTTCTCAAAACTTCTCTAAACTTCTCAAGAAACGAGTTTTAAAAATTTTTTTTTATTATAGACAATACAAAAAATTTATGATACGATATTAAAAATGCGTGAAAAGGGGTGACGATGTTGCACATTTTTGGGGTGATGATCAATCCAAAAAGGAAAGAGTTTATTTCCCAAGGCATCGTATTTCCTTTTTCAATTATTGAATTCAATAAAATATTTATTTTTTAAAAATAGTAAGATTTTGGTCTTACTATTTTTTTTGCATAATTTCGATAACCAAGTGAACCCATTGAGGTTCAAAAGTAATAAATGAAGGTGGGGATAGGCTATGAAACTTAACAAAAAAGACGTACTTGGCATTTCTGAGTTAACTGCCGATGAAATCTCATCAGTACTTGACATTGCTTCAATTATGAAAAAAATCATTCTAAGCGGGACAAAGAAAACTAATTACTTACGTGGCAAAACCGTACTGACTTTATTTTATGAAAACAGCACAAGAACTAGAGTATCTTTTGAATTAGCTGCAAAGTACTTGAGTGCAGATACCATTAACATTAATGTTTCTACAAGTAGCGTCGCTAAAGGGGAAACACTTATTGACACAGGCAAAACCCTGGATTCAATGGGAGCGGATATAATAATAATTAGGCATAGTATGTCCGGCGCTCCACATCTATTAGCCAAAAATGTAAACTCATCTGTAATAAATGCAGGAGATGGGATGCATGAACACCCGACACAGGCTCTGCTTGATATGTTTACTATTCGTGAGTATTACAAGTCATTAAAAGGACTAAAAGTAGCAATAATTGGTGATATATATCACAGCCGTGTTGCAAGAAGTAATATAATGGGACTTATTAAAATGGGGGCAAAACCCGTGATTTTCGGCCCTTCTACATTAATACCTACCGAAATAGAAAGTATGGGTGCAAAACTATCACCAACAATCGATGATGCTCTTTATCAGGCCGATGTTGTAATGGGATTAAGAATGCAACTTGAGCGCCAAAAACATGCACTATTTCCCACAAAAAACGAGTATGCCAAGTTTTTTGGACTAAATGAATCAAACATGTATTTGGCAAAGGAAAACGCATTATGGATGCACCCAGGTCCTGTAAACCGTGGTGTGGAGATGTCTTCAAATGTAATAGATGGAAGGAATTCCGTTATAAATGAACAAGTAACTAACGGAATTGCTGTTAGGATGGCATTACTTTATATGTTATCAGGAAAAGAAAGTAAAAAAGAAGTTAACTACAATAATATAATTAGTATACCCATGCAAGAGGTATATGCATAGTAGTAAAGGCAAAATACTGTTTGGCGTATAATTTGCATAAACACTCATTAAAAAGAATGGGGGATTAGAAGTGAAAATACTTATAAGAGATGGTATCGTTGTAACAAATGAATACGAAAAGAAGCAAAATATTTTTATAGAAGATGGGATTATAACAAAGCTAGAGGAAAATTATTTGGCAGAAGCTGATTTAGTTTTAAATGCAGAAGGTTCATATGTACTTCCAGGTCTTGTAGATGCGCACTGTCACCTTAGAGACCCGGGATTTGAATATAAGGAAGATATTGTTTCAGGCACGAAAAGCGCAGCTATGGGTGGTTTTACATCTGTTGCTTGCATGGCTAATACAAATCCTGTTGCAGATAACAAGGCTGTTATACGGTATATAATTGATAAAGCGCAAAGGGAAGGATACGTGCATGTTTTTCCAATAGGCGCTATGACAAAAGGTCTTAAGGGAGAAGAACTTGCTGAAATAGGTGAGATGAAGCAAGCCGGTATAGTAGCAATATCAGATGATGGCCGTTGTGTAGAGAACTCATCTGTTATGAAGAAAGTAATGCAATACGCAAAGATGTTTGATGTAGCTGTTATATGCCATTGTGAAGATTCTTACCTGGTAGAAGAAGGCGTCATGAATGAAGGAGCCTTATCAACTCAAATGGGTTTAAGGGGGATATCAAAAGCCAGTGAAGAAATAATGATAGCTAGGGATATTATTCTATCAAAGCAATTAGGTGTTCCCATCCATATTTGTCATGTTAGCACGGCTTTCGGTGTGGAAATAATCAAAAATGCAAAAAGAAATGGTATACAGGTTACTGCAGAAACATGCCCGCACTACTTTACTCTTACAGAGGATGCATGTAAAGGATATAATACCATGGCAAAAGTAAACCCACCATTAAGAAATAAGGAGGACGTAGAGGCTATTATTAAAGGGCTTTGCGATGGAACTATTGATATAATAGCTACCGACCATGCCCCGCATCATATGAATGAAAAAAATGTAGAATTTGATATAGCTGCAAATGGCTTGGTAGGATTTGAAACTGCCCTGCCATTGTCTTTCACTGCACTTGTTAAAACAGGTTATATGAGTATGAGCCAGCTTGTTCAAAAAATGTCTACAAAGCCAGCTGAGATTTTAAGAATTGATAAAGGCAGGATTATGGAGGGGAAAATGGCTGACATAACTATATTTAATCCAAACATAGACTATGTAATTGATGTAGATAAATTTGTGTCCAAGAGCAAAAATTCGCCGTTCAACGGGTTCCCCGTTTCAGGAAAAGTCACCACTACAATTGTTAACGGAAAACCAACACAGAGGGACGGTTCTTTTGTGCTGTAGAACACAAACACAAGAAACACAAGGGGACGGTTCTTTTGTGCTGAAGATTAAATATATGTATATAGACAATATGTGAGAAGTAAATAGGAATAAGAAGCAAATAAGAATAAGAAGCAAATAAGAATAAGAAGCAAATAAGAATAAGAAACAAATAAGAATAAGAAACAAATAAGAAGCACTCTAATAAGAAAGGAATGGGTTTATGTTTATAGACAAACTTATGAATAAAGTAAAGGAGATGCGTAACCCGACAGTTATGGGGCTTGATCCAAGACTTGATTACGTACCTTCATCAATTCGCAAAAAGAATCTTCAATTATATGGCAATAGTTTTAAAGCAGCTTCAGAAAGTATTTTGGAGTTTAACAAGAAATTAATCGATGCAGTTGCAGATATTATACCCGCAATAAAGCCACAGCTTGCTTATTACGAGATGTATGGAATTGATGGTCTTAAAGCATTTGAACAGACAGTTATGTATGGGCGTAAGAAGGGGCTATTAGTAATTGCCGATGGTAAAAGAAATGATATTGGTTCAACATCACAAGCATATTCAAGCGCATATCTTGGACAGACCTTGTTAGAAGAAGATGTATGGCAAGCAGCATATGATGTAGATGCGCTAACCGTAAACGGATATCTTGGCATTGATGGTATAAGTCCTATGATAGACGATTGCATTTTGCATAAAAAGGGTATTTTTATTCTGGTTAAAACATCCAACCCCTCATCAATCCAACTACAGGACATTGTGGTAGAGGATGGCAGAAAAGTTTATGAGGTTGTTGCAGATCTAGTTTCGGAATGGGGAAAAGACTTAATCGGGCAATGCGGATACTCTTCTGTGGGGGCTGTTGTTGGTGCTACATGGCCTCAGCAGTTGAAATCTCTGCGCAAAAGAATGCCCCACACATGTTTCCTAGTTCCGGGTTATGGTGCACAAGGTGGGGGAGCAAAGGACGTTGCTGATGCTTTCGATAAAGAAGGACTTGGTGCAATAATTAATGCTTCAAGAAGCTTGATGTGTGCTTATAAATCAAAGAAATACCAAGATAAATACACAGAAAATGAGTTTGATATTGCCTGCCGCAAAGAAGCAATAAATATGCGAGAAGAACTGTCCAATATTTTGCCTTAATATCAAAGAAATGCCTGCAAGTACTAATACAATTATTTTCACACTACAGGCATAACCAGTGAAAACAAAGGTGCATAGCGTGTCCTCATACAACAGCTGTAAATTATGGTTGACAATGCCTTACAAATTCATTTATAATCATATCAACATGTAAAAGGCAACGAAAGGGATAAGTCATCCTACTGTCCACAGGGAGAAAGCGTCGTGACTGAGAGTGCTTTTGGGATAACAGTATGATGAAGGGACACCCTGGAGCTGGTTGGATGAATGGTAATACCTGTAGTTCAACACGATTCGTCTGCGTTAAGGACAAAAGTGGAAGTAATCCTTCTAATAGGGTGGTACCGCGGGAATGCCTCTCGTCCCTTTTTGTGGACAGGGGTTTTTTTGATCCAATAAAAACAGTCGAATTTTATTATTTTATGGGAGTGATGGAAATGTTAGCTAAAGCACCCAAAGGAACGAGAGATATTCTACCAGATGAGATACACAAATGGTATTATGTAGAAGAAAAATTCAGAGAAATAGCCAATAGGTTTGGTTATAAAGAGATTCGTATTCCAGTCTTCGAACATACTGAGTTGTTCGAGCGGGGTGTGGGGGATACGACGGATATTGTACAAAAGGAAATGTATACTTTTAATGACAAGGGTGGAAGGAGCATTACATTAAGACCTGAAGGTACTGCAGGTGTGGTAAGAAGCTATATCCAAAATGGTATGTCATCCTGGGCTCAGCCTGTGAAATTATTTTATGATATTACGGCATATCGCTATGAAAATGTTCAAAAAGGAAGGTATCGTGAGTTTCATCAGTTTGGCGTAGAATTGTTTGGGGCTGCCCATCCTGGCGCTGATGTAGAGGTAATCTCACTACTACATTTGTTTTTTAAAGAACTTGGAATTAAGAATCTTGCATTGAACATTAACAGCATTGGATGTCCAACATGTCGAGAAAAATATAATCAAAAGCTGAAAGAATTCCTCGGAACGAAACTTGATAATCTTTGTCATACATGTAAAGAGCGTTATGACAGGAACCCCATGCGTATATTAGATTGTAAAGACGATAGTTGCAAGCAAATGGTAGTAAATGCTCCGGCTTTACTGGATCATATTTGTGAGGACTGCGCAAAACATTTTGAAAGAGTAAAGAGTAAATTAACTGCTATGGATATACCTTTTTCAATTGATAAAGGCATTGTTCGTGGTTTAGATTATTATACCCGTACTGTTTTTGAGTTTGTATCTGAAAATATCGGGTCACAAGGTACGGTATGCGGCGGAGGCAGATACGATGGTTTGATTGAAGCTTGCGGTGGAACTCCAACTCCGGGCATTGGGTTTGGACTTGGTGTTGAAAGGCTTTTACTTGAAATGGACAATCAAAAAATAGAAATTCCAGCACCGAAAAGCCCGGATATTTTTATTGGTTTTGTCGGTGAACAGGCCGAGGAACTAGCCGAGAGCCTCACACTAAAATTACGAGCTGCTGGCATTTCATGTGATAAAGATATTATGGCGCGAAGTGTTAGAGCACAGATGAAATATGCAAATAAAATTAATTCTCGGTTTATTATTATTTTAGGTGATAATGAAGTTGAAAGCGGGAAGGTTGAATTAAAGGATATGACAACAGGTGAAACTAAAGATATCAATATTGATACTATAGTTGACAGATTATTGAAGTACAAAATTGGAAATTAGGCTAAATAGCTTTGATACAAGGGATATTTAATAATATGTGTTTTAGCATGTTTTGTATAAAGGCTTTTTCAATTAAAGGAGATGAATTTAATGGCAGAAAATCTAACAGGAATGAAAAGAACTCATATGTGTGCAGAGGTCACAGCTGAAGATATCGGACGTGAGATTGTGGTCATGGGCTGGGTTCAAAAAAGAAGGGATCTTGGCAAGCTAATATTTGTAGATCTTAGAGATAGAACTGGGCTATTACAAATAGTGTTTAAGGATGAACTTGACAAAGAGCTTCATGATAAGGCTGTACAAATACGTAATGAGTTTGTTATAGCAGTTAGGGGAACTTTAGAAAATAGGGAAGTAATTAACCCCAATATGGCAACAGGTAATTGGGAGGTTATTGTCAGTGAGCTTAGAATATTAAGCAAAGCTGAAACACCACCTATTCATATTGAAGAGGATTCAGATACAAGCGAAGCTACGAGAATGAAATACAGGTATTTGGACTTAAGACGCCCAAATATGCAAAGAAACCTTATATTAAGGCATAAGGTGGCAAAAATTACTCGGGACTATTTTGATGAAAATGGTTTTATAGAGATTGAGACCCCCATACTGATCAAAAGCACACCCGAAGGTGCAAGGGATTACCTTGTTCCAAGCCGGGTATTTCCTGGCAGGTATTTTGCGCTTCCTCAATCTCCACAACTTTTCAAGCAAATACTGATGGTCTCAGGGTTTGACAGATATATTCAAATTGCAAAATGTTTCAGAGATGAGGATTTACGTGCTGACAGACAACCTGAATTTACGCAGATAGATCTTGAGATGTCTTTTGTGGATGTTCCTGATGTCTTAGAAATGAATGAAGGGTTTTTAAAACGAGTATTCAGTGAAGCCATTGGAGTTGAAGTTCAAACTCCGTTCCAAGTTATGACATATAGTGAAGCCATGGATAGGTTTGGATCGGATAAGCCCGATACTCGCTTTGGTATGGAATTGATTGATGTAACCGATATAGTGAAAAATACAAGCTTTAAGGTTTTCTCAGGTGCAATTGAAAATGGTGGCAGTGTAAGAGCCATTAATGCAAAGGGCTGCGGTCCAAAGTTTTCAAGAAAGCAGATTGATGCATTAACCGAGGTTACAAAGACTTATGGTGCAAAGGGTATGGCATGGATTGTTGTTGAAGAAGGCAACATAAAGTCTTCTTTCACAAAATATCTTTCAGAAGATGAAACACAGCAGATACTCAAAAAAGTTAATGCAGAGCCAGGGGATTTAATTTGTTTTGTTGCAGACACAAATAAAGTTGTTTTTGATTCTCTTGGTCATCTGCGTCTTGACATTGCACAAAAAACTAACCTCATTGATGAAAGTAAGGTTAATTTCCTTTGGGTAACGGAATTTCCACTTTTTGAATTTGACGATGAAGAAAAGCGCTGGGTTGCTACTCACCATCCTTTTACAGCACCTATGGATGAGGATATACCTATGCTGGATACAGAGCCCGGGAAAGTGCGTTCCAAGACATATGATATTATATTAAACGGTGTTGAATTAGGTGGTGGAAGCGTACGTATTCACGACCAGGAACTCCAGAAGAAAATATTTAAACTCATTGGTTTTTCCGACGACGAGGCGCAAAAGAGATTTGGTTTCCTTCTTGAAGCATTTAAGTATGGAACACCACCCCATGGCGGATTGGCCTTTGGCTTAGATAGAATGATTATGCTCATGGCAAAATGTAGTTCAATTCGTGATGTAATTGCTTTTCCAAAAGTCCAGAACTCTTCGTGCCCAATGACAGGAGCGCCCGACCTGGTTGATGAAAAGCAGTTAAAAGAACTCCATATTCAACAGGTGGAAATGGATGATGAATAATAGTAATGAAGCATTAAAAAAAGAAATAATCGACTGGCTGGTACATATTGTACTAGCCATTGTCGTTACTCTGTTTGTTATTACTTTCATAGGTCAGCTAACGATAGTTCAGGGAAACTCAATGCTGCCAACCTTAAAGAATAACAATATAATTTTTATCGAAAAGCTCACTTTGAGGTTTGGAAATATAGAACAGGGTGATATCGTTGTTATCAAGATTCCAGAGTTATTGAGCGATAATAAAAGCTATGCTGTAAAACGCATACTTGCAACTGAAGGACAGAAAGTTGGAATTCTTGATGGCCGGGTTTTTGTAGATGGTGAAATCATTGAAGAATCATACACTACTGGCCAAGAGACTTTCGCAACAGGGACTTTTAGTGATATGGTGGTCCCAAATGGCTATATCTATGTTCTTGGAGATAACCGACTTCCAGGAGCAAGCAAAGACAGCAGAGTATTCGGTCCGATAAAAAAAGACAGAGTAGCTGGAAGAGCAATATTTAGGATCTACCCACTTAGTGAAATAGGGAAAATAGATTAGAAGCGGCAGAGCTATTTATGTGGTTAACACTACTCTGCCGCTTTTTTATACTACTGACTCCACTTAGGATAACAGCTGTTTCAAATGTTAATCCTATTATGCCGCTTTTTTATGCAGTAAAATACTAATTCTATCACGCTAGTTCAAACATACCTGTGTAAAGCTGATAATATCTACCGCCCTGTTCTATTAGGTCCTCATGATCCCCTCGCTCTATTATCATTCCGTTTTCAAGCACCAATATGGCATTGCTATTTCTGACGGTGGATAATCTGTGAGCAATTACAAACACAGTTCTTCCTTCCATTAGTTTATCCATACCTTTTTCTATAAGCGCCTCTGTTCTAGTATCAATAGAACTAGTTGCCTCGTCAAGGATTAAGACTGGAGGATCGGCAACAGCAGCTCTTGCTATGGCAAGCAATTGTCTTTGTCCTTGGCTTAGGTTAGTTCCATCTGCTGTAATTACCGTGTTGTATCCTTCAGGAAGGTGTCTGATAAATGTGTCGGCATTTGCAAGTTTTGCCGCAGCAATGATCTCTTCATCAGTAGCATCAAGTCTGCCATATCGGATATTGTCCATTACAGTACCAGTAAATAGATGAGTATCTTGAAGTACGATTGATAAAGAGCGCCTTAAATCAGCCTTTTTTATGTCCTTTACATTAATGCCATCGTATAGAATCTCACCCTCAGGAACATCATAAAATCTATTAATTAGATTTGTGATAGTGGTTTTTCCAGCTCCTGTTGAGCCTACAAATGCTATTTTTTGACCGGGCTTGGCATACAAAGTAACTTCTTTTAATACGGTTTTGTTTTCCTCATATTCAAATACGATATTTGACAACCGTATATCACCCTTTAACTGTGTATATGTTACGCTTCCATCCTCCTGAGGATATTTCCATGCCCATATACCAGTTCGTTGTGCTGCTTCTTTAAGATTGCCCGATTCATCAAACTCTGCATGTACAAGGGTTACAACGCCATCATCAATTTCTGGCTCTTGGTCAATTAATTCAAAAATACGTTCTGCACCAGCTAAAGCCATTATTATACTATTAAATTGTTCTGACATTTGTGTGATTGGTTGTGAAAATGAACGTGTATATTGCAGGAAGGACGCAAGAGAACCCAGATCAAATCCGGTAGTCAGTGCTAAAACGGCTCCCAAAATCGCAGTAATTGAGTAATGAATATATGATAAATTTCCCATAATGGGTCGTAACATACTTGAGAAAGAATGTGCCTGTTTTGATGC
>JAAYPS010000075.1 GCA_012519655.1 Clostridiaceae bacterium
CTTGATTTATAACCGTTGTTCCTAAGGGTTCTAGCCCAATTCAACACCTCTGTATAAATCTCAGCTATTTAATTTTGCTTAAAATATTTAAGAGAGAGCTTTTTTATTATCTAGATTCTGAACCTAGATTAAAAGCATTTTATCTATGTAGCTCTTGACGATTCTAGACGAATTCAGTCACCCATAGATTTTTAATTTATGCCCCTATTCCTAAGAGTTCTTTGCCCAGTCCAATAGCAGAAACATAAATTTCACAGAAACTCACTTAATATCTCTTATTTTATTTCTTTATAATCAGCTGAACTTTCAGCTACCATGGATAATCTCTTGTCAGGGTGGTAAATAATTACTCCATTAGTAATTTCAATTTCTAAATTTGCTCCACACCTGAAACATTTAATTTCCATATCAGTAAAACTACTTTTAAATCCACTTTTGTATAATTCCTTGCCACAATATGGGCATACTATAATAAACTTTTTCTTTTTTTTCATCTGCAATCCTTCTTTTCTTATTGCCTTCTAGATGGATGAGGGTAAGAAAACCACAGATGAGTTTTTAATCTAACACCTACATACAACAAAAGGCTATCTTTTTTTATTCATCTTTAATCCTTCTTTTCTAAGTTTATTATTAGAAGTTGCCTTACAGTAACTTCTAATAATAAACAGATTTTTAGCCCTAGAAATTACACTAGGTCTTTCATAATTTTTATAGCTATCCCTTGAATAGTACAATTTGCTGTCACGATATCTGCCATATTCTTATTTTCAGGATGAAGTCTTACACACTTATTTCCTTGGTCAAGATAAAGTCTTTTTAATGTAGTGCTTCCATCTTCAAGTAAAGCAACAACAATTTGACCTTCATTAGCTTCTTCTTGTTTCCTTATAACCACCAAATCACCATCTTCAATTCCAGCTTCTATCATAGAATCTCCGTTGGCTCTAAGGATAAAATAATCACCCTTATCAAAAAACTTTGCAGGTAAGGATACATAACTTTCGATATACTCTTCTTCTAAAAGAGGAAGTCCACAAGATACAGATCCTAATACAGCCGCTTGTATCATGTCAGTTTCCATCTTTTTAATGGTTGGCGTAATAATTTCTTTACCATCATATTCAAGCATACCCTTTTCATCCATCTCCACAAGATAACGATATACAGTACCATTATCTGTTTTTACTGCTTTTGCAATTTCTCTGGTAGAAGGAGAAGTCCTATAATGATTTGTGTATTCATTTACAAAATCAATTATTTGATTCATTCGTTTTGGACTTTTTGTTCTCATGTTCTACCTCCTTTCATGTAAACTTCCAAATATAATTTTTTAGTCCAAAATGGATATTAAGTAATCTAATAAATCTGATTTAGTTAGAGGGTCTGCATGGCTTAAAATGCAATAATTACAATCCATACTTTCTATCAAGTTTATCAATGCCTTTAATTTTTCTTTATCCATATACCCATCATTGAAGAAATCTTCGCTTGTTGAATCTCCCAAGAACAATATTTTTTCCTCAGGAATATAGATAAGCACCGTATCTTCCGAGTGGGGAGATACCATATGAAAAATCTTTGCAGTCATTCCACCGAGATTAAGGGTAAGCTTTTTTTCAAATTGAATATCCGATAGAACGACAATAATTCTTTTATTTTCTGCATATTCTCTGCCGAGGCACTCATCATCCGTTTTCAGAAAATTTATGTATGCACTGTCAGATAGTTTGGCTATTTCCTGGTTCAAAAACTCATTGGTTTTATGGTGTGCAATGGATAATCCGTTAATATGGTGCATTCCAAATGTATGATCCCAATGCCAATGAGTAATAACTGTGAAATCTGGTTTTTTAAGTCCTTCTATTTCTAATGCTTTATAAAATTCATCAACATGGCTTGCTGAGTTCCCTGCATCAATAGCGAGTGCTACTTTTTCACCTTTTATATAAGCCAGCATAGGTCGATCAGTTTCCGGTTGATGAGGATAATAAAACACTCTGCTACTTATCTTTTTCAGTTCCATTTGCTATCCCACCTTTCCGGCAATAAATCCTTCAGCAGAACTTCTTTCATTTCAGGTAACACAATTTTAGTTTCCATATTTCGGTCGTCTATCTGTCCAATAAATTCCCTACACCTTCCACATGGCGGAAGAATACTCCCATCTTCATACACAGCGACAATCCTTTTAATTGCTGTTTCATTGTTCTTTACCATTTCAGAGATTGCTGACTGCTCAGCGCATAAACCGATAGAGCATGGCAGGTCAATACATATTCCCGTAAAGATATTTCCTTGATTTGTTTCCAACGCGCATGCGACATGTCCCGAAGTACCAAAGTTTCTTAGTTTTTTATGATTGATTAAACTAAAAGCAGTTTGATATAGTTCATGGTTACTCATTTTCTTCCTCCTCGTCATTTGCATTCGCTCTTTCCATAATTTCCTGTACTATTGATGATTTGGCATCTGCGTAGTGCTGAACATGCCGCCACGTATTCTTTGCCAAGCTTCGCTTGACTTGCGCATATTTGTCCCGATCAGTTTCATTATTCTGCAACCAATCTCGAAATCGCAACATTCGCTCTATTTCGGATGCACCCGTGCTAAATACATGAAGATTTATGTCTGTTTCAGGTCCCTTGAACAGTCGATGTTCAAACCATTCAGGCTCTCGAATCCTCAACGTATAACCGGCCGCTTCCAAAGCCAGGACATAGGATGGCTCGTCGGCAGAGTCTTCCACAACCAACAACAAATCAATGATCGGCTTGGCACACAGCCCCGGCACTGAGGTTGAGCCAACATGTTCAATATGCAACGCTTTTTTACCGAGTACTGAACGAATCCGATTTGCTTCCTGTTCAAAAGCTTTGGGCCAATGTGGGTCATATTCAACGAGAGTGATGTTTGCATTATGTAGTTTTAGCTCTCCCACAGTAAGGTTCTGAAGCTCTTCATCGCTCCTGGACATAGAGTTGTTACTATCCTGTATTGATGGCATATGATTTACCTCCTCGTTATCAAAAGCGTTCAGCCCATAATTCTGCAATTTTAAGTAGCTTTATACCTTCTTGTTTTTGTCCTGTTTTCACCAATAATAATCCAGTGGCTACACATTGAATTAAGCCCCACTCCCATATTAATTGACTTTCTACATCTGTCAGGTTACTTAAAAGTTCGCAACGTTTTTGACCCAATATAATAGGATTATCGACCAATTCATCTGGCCATTCTCTCATAAGTATGCCTAAATCGTAGGCGGGTTCACAATAAATACCATCTGGGTCGATTAACTTAAACTCGTTGCTATATAAATCCTGTAATAAGTTTGCGTTATGAGGATCACCATGTACCAAAACAGATTTCTCTGGAATAAATGCATCCAAACGAGATTCACATATCATAAAGACTTTATCCATAGTTTTTCTAGAAATCAGGGTAGAAAATACTTTGTACAGGCCATCTAAAAA
>JAAYPS010000076.1 GCA_012519655.1 Clostridiaceae bacterium
AATTCACTTAGCTCAAATTATGTCACCGGAAGAAATAGAAAAAGATTTAGATTTAATCACTTATAATGGAGCTCGTTGCTTAAATATCCAAGACAGGTATGGATTAGAAGAAGGCAAAGATGCTAACTTCATCGTTCTTGATGGAGACAATCCATTTGATGTAATAAGAAATCGTGCTAAAGTTCTCGCTTCTATTAGAAAAGGAGAATATCTTTTTAAGCAAAAACCAGTAGAATATGATGTTGAACTTGATTTAGGTATAAGCTTCTGATATCAAAATATCCACCAGAAATGGTGGATATTTTTGGCTAAGTAGAAAGCCTGTTGAGCTGTTTATAAGAGGAAGTTACCTTATAAACTGAATATATAAATTCTTTCTTTCAAATAATAGTTTGGTGGTAAATAAAAATAATACATTACTATAAAAGTCCAACAAACTATTAAATTATGAAAGGAAGGTGATGCCTACATGTCAACTAATAAACAAGCCAATAGACTAATCCATGAGAAATCCCCATACCTCTTGCAACATGCTTATAATCCAGTACAATGGTTTCCTTGGAGTGATGAAGCTTTTCAAAAAGCCAAGTCAGAAGATAAACCTATCTTCCTGTCTATTGGCTATAGCTGACCTGTATTCAAAGAACTTGCCATTGGTGCCATGTAATGGAAAGAGAAAGTTTCGAAGATGAGGAAGTTGCTGAACTTCTAAATAAATATTTTGTATCAATAAAAGTTGACCGTGAGGAACGACCAGATATTGATAGTGTCTACATGTCTGTTTGTCAGGCAATGACAGGCCATGGTGGATGGCCCTTGACGATTTTGATGACTCCTGACAGAAAACCATTTTTCGCGGGAACATATTTTCCTAAAAAAGATAGGTATGGTCTTTTAGGTTTTATGAGCATCCTGAACAATGTTCAAAAAGCTTGGGTGGAGAAAAAAGAAGTTCTTGAGAATGCCAGTAATCAAATAATAGATGCTGTACATGGCGAAGATTCTTCAGAGCACAAGAGTTTAAAAGATGAGATAATTCATAGTGCATATCAACAACTTGAACGTTCCTTCGACTCAGAATATGGCGGTTTTGGTCGCGAGCCTAAGTTTCCTACACCACATAATCTGCTTTTTCTGCTTAGGTATTGGTATGCTACTGGGGAAGAGAAAGCTCTGCATATGGTGGAAAAGACGCTGGATGGTATGTATCGAGGCGGAATATACGATCATATAGGTTTTGGTTTCTGTCGCTATTCCACCGATAGATATTGGCTGGTTCCCCACTTTGAGAAAATGCTATATGACAATGCACTACTTTCCATGGCTTATGTCGAAACATATCATGCGACAAAAAATGATAGATATGCTCAAGTTGCTAAGGATATTTACACTTATATACTTAGGGATATGACTTCTGACTTCGGTGCTTTCTATAGCGCTGAAGATGCAGATTCTGAAGGTATAGAAGGTCTATTTTACGTATGGGATCCTAAAGAGGTTATTTCTATTCTGGGTAAAGAAGATGGTAAACTATTTTGTGATATGTTTGATATTACTTCTTCGGGTAATTTTGAAGGCCGCAACATTCCTAATCTAATCAATACGAAAGAAATAGATATTAATTTTATAGAAAAATGCAGAATTAAACTTTTCAATGCCAGAGAGAAACGGATACATCCTTTCAAAGACGATAAAGTACTAACATCCTGGAATGCTCTAATGGCTGCTTCCTTTGCTATTGGTGGCCGTATTCTAAAGGATGAATCCTTAATTAATACAGCAAAAAAAGCTATATCATTTATTAAAGATAACTTAGTAAGAGAAGATGGAAGGTTGCTTGTGCGATTTCGTGATGGGGAAGCTAACATTCTTGCTTTTCTTGATGATTATGCCTATCTGCAGTGGGCTTTTATTGAATTGTATCAATCGACATATGAACCTGAATATTTAAAGGATGCTGTTGATATTAATAACGAGATAAACAGGCTCTTCTTAGATACAGACAGAGGTGGATTTTTCCTATATGGACATGATGCTGAAAAACTCATTTCAAGGCCAAAAGACGCTTATGATGGTGCTATGCCTTCAGCAAACTCAGTAATGGCAATGAATATACTCAGACTCTCACGTATTACAGGGGACACACAGCTTATAGAGCATTATGAAACACATGTTCAAAGTTTCGCTCGACAAATGTCTGCATCTCCTCTTGGTTACGTATATATGCTAACTTCTTTCTTAGCTTACAATCAACCATCCCAGGAGGTAATCCTTGTTACCGATAAAACAAAAGATTCTCTGTTGCCCTTTATTGATGTTTTGCAAGATAAATTCCGTCCTTTCACAAACATAGTAGTATACGGTGATAAGTACAAGCAAATAGAGAGTATGATACCTTATATCGTTGACTATACCGCCTCAGACGGTGAAGTACAGGCTTATGTTTGTGAGAACTTTGCATGCAAAAAACCAATTTCAGATATAAATGAATTCAATTGTCTAATGTCTTAATAGAAAATAGGGTGACCAATGGTCCCCTATTTTTCTATTATTAACTCCATATACTATTTCAGGTGTTTCTAATGTAACAAGTTCTACTTTAAATAATTATTTTTCAGTTCGTATCAATGAAAAGTATAATTCATGCCGCTATTGTTATCCCAGTTCTCTGCACTATCCTTAAACACAAGGTTTGTACTCATACCAGGGTTTATTGGTATATCTGCGTGAAATGAATTTCCAAATCGATTCATACGAATAGTCTGCACGTCCTGCCAGCTGTTATTGTCTCCGTATCCTACCATGGTATATACATCATCAGCTCCGCACTGTGCTAACAGACCATCATATTTTATACTTGCTGTATTCTCTGTAACTTTAGATAAAATTAAACCATTATCTCTATAAGGTTGAGCATCATATTCGCTGATACCTTCAGAAAACTCCTCTTTAAA
>JAAYPS010000077.1 GCA_012519655.1 Clostridiaceae bacterium
AAATATTTATGTTTTAACAAGAATAAGAATAAAAAAAAGCCGCGTATGCGGCTTTTTTTACTTATTTTGCTCCAATAATATATTGATTCAAAATCGACTCCAGCAATTCCTGTCTGCCAGATGTAATCTCGGGTTCGCCGTTTTCAAGGGTATATGCTTCCAATTCCTTGAATCCAACTTTTCCTTCTACAATTTCTTTACCTATACCAGTATTATAACTTGCATAACGTTCAGAGATAAACTTATCGAACACGTCATCCTCAACAATTCTACTAGCTATCTTAAGTCCCTGAGCAAATGCATCCATTCCAGCTATGTGACCATAGAATAAATCAATAGGTTCAAAGGAAGCTCTTCTAACCTTAGCATCAAAATTCAGACCACCCTTTGTGAATCCACCCATTTTGATAACTTCATACATTGCAAAAGTGGTATCATAAATATTAGTTGGGAATTGGTCGGTATCCCATCCTAAAAGCATATCGCCCTGATTAGCATCAATGCTTCCTAGTGCATTGTTAATGCGAGCTAAACGCAAATCATGCTGGAATGTATGACCTGCTAAAGTCGCATGGTTAGCTTCAATATTCATCTTAAAATCTTTATCAAGGCCATTTTCTTTCAAAAAGCCAAGAACTGTTGCAGTATCAAAATCATACTGATGCTTTGTAGGCTCTTTTGGTTTTGGTTCAATTAGTAGCTGTCCATCAAACCCAATTTCTTTTCTGTATTCTACTGCCATACGTAGAAAACGAGCGAGATTGTCAAGTTCAAGTTTCATGTCTGTGTTTAACAATGTTTCATAACCTTCGCGGCCGCCCCAGAAAACATAGTTTTGACCACCAAGTTCCATTGTAATTTCCATGGCTTTTTTAACCTGGGCTGCTGCATATGCAAATACAGAAGCATTGTTTGATGTGGACGCTCCATTTGTAAAACGCCTGTGACCAAAAGCGTTAGTCGTACCCCAAAGCAGCTTCACGTCACTATCTTTCATCCTATCTTTAATAACTGCTACAATTTCATCAAGGCGTTTATTTGTTTCTTTTAGAGTATCTGCTTCTGGAGCAATATCTCTGTCATGGAAACAAAAGAACGGAACACCAAGTTTTTCACAAAACTCAAAATTAGCTTCCACTTTAGCCTTCGCTAAATCCATTGGGTCTGTAATGTGATCCCATGGTCTTATTGCTGAACCGTCTGCCCCAAAAGGATCGGCGCCTCTGGCCTGAAAAGTATGCCAGTATGCCACTGCAAAGCGTAAATGCTCCTTCATTTTTTTGCCATTAATTTTCTCGTCCGGGTTGTAGAACTTAAAAGATAACGGATTGTCTGATTTTGGTCCCTCATACTCAATCTTCGATACTTCTTTAAAATATTCGCTCATTGTACCATCCTCCTAATTTGTATTGCCCATAAAGGCTTAATGTTATTAATTAAATTCAAATAATACATTTATAGCTTTCAACCTGTTGTTGCAATTACTGTCGTTCTAACAGCTTATTGAACAGATACATTAATTGCTTTTAACAAAGATGTTCACAAGACTATTTTCCGAAAACTTTTCTTATCGGAATCATTGCTGCACCCAATGCTGAAGAACTCATGCCGAAATTTGATGTAAGAATTTTAACTCTTGATGCGGGATAAGCTAGCGCCCTTTCTTTAACGGTCTTTGTCAGTAAATCCATTACTAAAGGAGCATAGCTTGTAAAGCTCTTTCCTAGAACAATTGCTTCCGGATTTAATGTATTAATGAGATAAGCCACTGCAAACCCAAGAAACACAGCCCCTCTTTCGAGCACTTTAACGCATAATTCATCACCTTTAAAAGCAGCATTCACTATCATATCCCATGTTAGTGTACCCATACTCTGTACAATTTTGTCTGACGAATATCCACTCTTTATCTTTTCAGATATTTCTGTAAGCATATATCGAGTGGATGCATATGTTTCTAGGCATCCTTTACTACCACATCCGCATAATCTGCCATTTTCATTAACAATTAAATGCCCTATTTCTCCTGCACTCCCACTATGTCCACGGTAGATAGATTCTTTAATGAATATTCCTGCCCCAATCCCTGATTCAACATTAATACAAACGAAGTTGCTGATATTTGAACATTCACCAATCCAGTGCTCGCAAATTGCTGAGCACATGGCTTCATTTTCAATATAAATAGGCATATCCAAAACTTCTCGAATTCTGGAGCCCAAATTCACTTCACTCCATGATAGATTGGGAGCCATAATAATTTTGTTTGTTTCTCTGTCTAAAATACCAGGTATTGAAAGACCACAGCCTAAAAATTTCTCATGGCTTAATTTTTCAGTTTCGATAGTTTTGAAAAATTCTTCTTGAATTATATCAATAACTTTTTCTGTCGAAATTCCTTGACTGTATTTCAACTCTCTTTGAACCAGGATTTCTGAAGTAATATCAGCAATAACCATTTTTAGCTCATTCATCCCAATATCAAAACCAACAGCATAGTAGGAACCAGGCTTAAGTTCAAGCATCACAGGCTTTCTTCCACCAGTTGACTCGCCTTGTCCCGTCTCATATAAAAAACCGTCTTTTATAAGAGTACGCGTAATACTTCCACATGCAGTAGGCGAAAGGCCTGTTAAAACTGACAATTCTTTGCGTGACAATCTTTTGTGCTGTCTTATCAGATCTAACACAACAGCCTGATTAAATTCTTTAAGATATTGATTATTGCCTGTAATATTTTTTGCCATATTCCTCACACCAATTTAGTCATACATTATAATGGGCACAAATTCATCTGGTTATTTCAATATTTTTGCTATCTTACACTAACTTTGCCATGGTCTTAAAATCGTCTTTTAATGAGCGATATAGCTTTTTATATAATTCGTAGTACCCATTGTACTTTTCATGGGCTTCACTATTCGCATTCTCCGATACTTTTACCCTAATGGTTGCATCACATGCTTCCATAACACTGTTATATACACCGGAACCTACACCTGCCAAAATTGCAACACCCAAAGCAGGGCCTTCGCTGGCGTTAATTGTGCATATATCATGGTTAAAGACATCGGCTTGCATTTGTCGCCAAAGTGGACTTTTTCCACCTCCGCCCGATGCTCTTACCTCGTTAACTTCAACACCCAACTCCTGAATAATCTCATAGCATTCTCTCAAGCTGTATGTTACTCCTTCCATAATTGAACGGAGCATTTCCTTCTTGGTATGCATTGCAGAAAGACCAAAGAAAACACCTCGGCAATCCGAATCAAGATGTGGGGTACGTTCTCCCATCAAATATGGTAAGTATAATAAACCATTACTTCCGGGCTCTACCTTTTTAGCTGATTGATCCATCAAATAATATGGATCCACATCCATAAGCTCAGCTGTTTCCATCACTTCTTTACAGAAATTATTTCTAAACCATTGAAGTGAAAGTCCTGCAGCTTGAGTAACACCCATGATGTGCCATGTGTTTGGTACTGCATGACATAATGTATGAACACGTCCTAGAGGATCAATTCTTACATTATCGCTGTACGCAAATACAACCCCAGATGTTCCTATTGTTGATGAGATAACACCTGTTTTTACAATACCGTTACCTATTGCGCCTGCTGCTTGATCACCTGCACCACCAACAACGGGAGTACCAACATTAAGACCAGTTAATTCAGCTGCTTTACTGTGAACGGTACCTGTTATTTCCTGAGATTCATATACCTTACCAAGCATGGATTTTTCAAGACCAAGTTTAGCTAAAACCTCATCACTCCAACACCTGTTCGGTACGTCTAAGAGCTGCATACCGCTCGCATCTGAAACTTCAGTTGCGAACTCACCTGTTAAGCAGAAACGCACATAGTCTTTTGGTAAAAGGATTTTATTAATCTTGTCAAAAATCTCTGGCTGATGGTTTTTAACCCACATAATTTTGGAAGCTGTAAAGCCTGTTAATGCTGGGTTAGCAGTAATTTCAATCAACCTCTTAGCCCCTACTAATTCCGTAATTTGTTTACATTCTGCTTCAGTTCTCTGATCTGCCCAGATAATTGCACTTCTTAAGACTTGATTATTCTTGTCAAGTAAAACTGCCCCATGCATCTGTCCCGATAAACCCAAGCCTTTTATTTCACTGGGTGAAACACCACTTTTTGCAATTACCTTATTAATTGTAGTGTATGTAGCCTTCCACCAGTCTTCTGGATCCTGTTCAGCCCAACCGTTTTTTGGCTGATACATAGGATACTCCTGAAGAGCACTTGCTAATGCATTACCCTGTTCGTCAAATAACACTGTTTTTGTACCTGATGTGCCAATATCAACACCTAATAGATATGCCATACTTTCACCTCCGACTTTTTAAACTTACCTTAATAAGTTTATATTAATAAGTTTATACTATATACTTTCCAAATTCAAGATATCTTATTAATTTTCTAACACAGAGAACACAGAGAACACAAAAGAACCGTCCCTCTGTGTTGAGTTGTCTGCTATGATGTGCTAAAATACATCAACGTCAGTTGATAGTAAATACTCTATATACTTCTCTAAACCTTCTTCGTTGAATTCTATTTTTAACACGTCTTTTAAAAATATTGTCCATTGTTCATGACGTTCTTTAAAACTACCGTCTTGAATACCCAATTGGTCGAAGTGATCCATCATAAGTGCCGTATATACATCTTCAACTTCCCTGTAGAAACCCAAACGCCTTTCAAACCACCAAGCCTTGTCCTCATCGTTCCATGAAGGATCAAAAGGTGTTTTAGTAGTGTCTAACACATCTGTACCGCTTGTCATGTCACTTCCAGAACCTTCACTGATTGTCTTTTCTACTTCTTTTACAAGTTCTGCACTAACTTCAGTCTGTCCTACATTTAAACCCAGAGATGACTTATCCTTTATTCTTTGTTCTAAAGGTAATCTTTGCTGTGGTCTAAAGGCTCTTGCAAGTACGGCTATAGCCTCTCCCCTTGTTAACTCCTTATTCCATCCACTTGTCCCGTCAGTAAAACCACACATGATACCCGCATAGTTCATGTAGTTAACATAAGCAACTGTTATCTCTGTCATTTTTGTTTCACCCGACACCACTTTAAAGAATTGAGGGTAATACCTACCTGTTGCAAACCCCAACTCATTTACCATATCTGTTAAAGGCTTGTAACCGGGTTGGCTATATACTTCCGCAGGTATAAAATCTTTAGGTAAATCGTCAAAGTAACGTACTTTTGAAAATAACCTTATTTTTTCAAAGTTGCCATCACCACGTATAACTGCTCCCCCTGTCAACAACGCAACTTCGCCCCTGTACACTGGCATTTCCATTTCTTCATTACTGTATAAGCCGAATGGAATGGTTAAGCCTTGATTGTAATAGTATGGAAACCACCATTTCTTGTGCATATCTATAAAACGTGGATGATATTCAAAAGAGTCCATTATAGTGTTGATGCCAAGTGGATGATAGTAGAAACCATACTTCTCAAAATTTTCTTTGTTGTCTGTGGCAACACCTAACAGTCTCCCATTCATAGCCCAGTATTCAGCCCTTGTAACGATACGGTCTCCTTGAAATGTAGTGCCATCCCCGACACCGTTTATGATACCCTTTGATGTCATTAGAGCTAAGTCTCTAATGTACCACTCATCGCCTGTTATGTCACTAAATCTATGTGGCAATAATTCAACAATCCTGTCAATTTCTTCTTCTGTATATTCT
Source organism: Clostridiaceae bacterium (assembly GCA_012519655.1). GTDB lineage: Bacteria > Bacillota > Clostridia > DSM-8532 > DSM-8532 > Thermoclostridium. The sequence goes on from JAAYPS010000077.1 coordinate 5,732, forward strand.
GATGCTTTCTTTAACCTGTCAATCCCCATTCCTTCAATCTGCAAATGGAATTCTTCTTGAGTCAATTGCTTTTCTTCAAGATCAAGATTAGGTTCATCAATTTGAGCCACAATAAGCTCTTTTACACCCTTGTCATATTCTAAGTTTAGAACATGCACATCAGGTGTTTCTTGAATAACCTTGTTTGCATATGCAACAGCACTCGGTTTAGCCTTTCCAAAGTCGTTAAAATATTGTTCTGGGTTTCTTAAACTTGAGTAGCCAAAAGATGGAAAGGTGTTAGCCAATATTTGTATGGCTATAACTCCACTCGATATTACTTTAGTACAAATGTTACCTTTTAATTTCATAGGTTAAAACCTCCCACACTAAATTATTTCTTCATTTAATCCCTTATAACTTTAAGTACCATTTTACTTTACTCCATTAAGATTGAATTTCTGATAGCACTGAAAAACACTAAAATTCCAATATCTCATTCATCTATGGTTGCTAAAAGAATATACTCGAGGTATATTCTTCTATTTCATTTTTTTCATGTATTAAGAATAAAGGATCATGGGAAAAAACATTTCCGTTTCTTGATTGCAAGTATTCATATAGTATTTTTATGGTTCCTTTATTGGCATTAGAAAAAGAAAGAACATACATACTAACAATTAAACTTAATATGGGTAAGATTAGAGTAAATAATAGAAGTTTTTCTAAACGTAAAGATATTAACAGAAATATATTAACTAGTGATATACATATAGGAAAAAGTAACCTTACGAATCGAAATATAGCTCTCGATAGCTTGAGCAGGTCATTTTTAAAAGCAAGCATTTTAGCCTCCTTCTTACTCAATTTACATAAAATTCTTTATATTAATACCGACAGGAATGCGCAAGCAAATAAGTAATTTTATGCTATTACTGAGAAGTGTTATTAAGTGCTATATTTATATGCAATACATATAAGCAAATAATAAAAGCCAATTCTATATGAGTAAAGAGCTAACTTTAATAAAAAGGTACTAGAACAATATAAATAAGCGGAAGCCAAATTAATGGAATCCGCTTATTTTTTGGTCGGAGTGAGAAGACTTGAACTTCCGGCCTCTTGGTCCCGAACCAAGCGCTCTACCACCTGAGCCACACCCCGTTTTTAAACAGATTTATTATAATGCAAAAACTTGCAAAACTCAAGCAGAAAATCAGGGTCTAAAAATCATTATGTTTCGACTCAATTATTAAAGTAAATTAGACCCCTATTTCAATTTTGGTCTAATTTAGTCTCGGAAATCAGGGAGTCTAATTTAATATCAAAAACTTTTATTGAAATTTATAATTGTAAAACTAAATTAGACCCCTTTTTGATCTAAATTCTAATTTAGTCTTACAAACTTAGGAGTCTAATTTAACTTTACAAAGGTAAGCGCATAATCTAAGGGCGCATGGCAGATTAACCAACACTATGAGATAATACTCCTCAAGAGTCTTTAGACTTTATCGACTTTTTCAACTTAGTCTCAAAAGTCTATACTTGAAGAGGAGGCTATCCCCAATTTGTTAATAGAATATCTCCGTTCTTAAGAAATTTTCATCTTCTGCGAAAAACCTATAAAAAACCTCTTGACTCTCACGGTACGTTATAGTTTATAGTAACTATTGAAGGGGTGATACAACATGAAAGTAAAAGAAGTTGCTGATTTAGTAGGTATTAGTGTGCGCACACTACATCATTATGATGAGATTGGTTTATTAATCCCAGATGATACCACTGGGTCAGGTTATCGAGTATATTCTGACGAGAATCTCGAGACACTGCAACAGATTTTATTTTTTAGAGAGCTTGGCTTCCCTTTGAAAAAGATTAAGGAAATTATTCATAACCCATCTTTTGATCGGCAAGAAGCGCTAGAAATACAGCATAAAATGCTTCTTGAGAAGAAAAACCGACTCAACAAGATGATTAGGACCCTCGAAAAAACCATTCAGTATTCGAAAGGAGAGATTAAAATGTCAAATAAAGAGAAATTTGAAGGATTTGATTTTAGCCAAAACCCATATGAACAAGAAGCTAGGGAAAAATGGGGTGACAAAGCTGTCGATGAAGCAAATGAAAAAGTAAAAAGCATGAGCGACTTTGAGCAGCAAAAGTTCAACGAAATCTATCGTAAACTTGCTACACTTCGTCATCTTCCAGCTGATTCTAAAGAAGCTCAAGAAGGAATTAAAGAGTGGTATTTGTTTCTAAATAAAATCGGTAACTACTCTCCTGAAGCTTTCAAAGGATTAGGGCAAATGTATGTAAATGATGAACGTTTTACTAAGAATATTGATAGATTTGGCGAAGGCTTGTCAAAATTCATGTGCGAAGCCATGTCAATCTATGCAGACAATCAAAAGTAGAGTAGCTAAAAACAGGACAAATCTCATTCTTTTCTATGTCTTATCAACATTCCCCCTCGCCAGTTTCAATTGACGAGGGGGAGTTGCTTTCCTGCAAACTGTTTGGGCAGCTGTGATCACTAATGCATTGTGGTAACTAATGCATAATTTCACCCTTAGATTTATCTTTCCATATACTGCGTTTGGTCTTATTTATGAAAGAAATAAAAATTATGATTATTCAAGTATGTCCATAACAACTTTTACCGGATAGGTATAAATAGGCTTGTTCTCTACAATGAAGTAGCTGTCGCTTCCTAAAATCGACAAAGTGACTGGCTCTTGTGTGGAAAGTATGAATCCTTGTTCAATGTCTTCTAATATTTCACCCGGTTCTACAGCTATTACAAGTTTTTTCTTATCCTTTACATAATCTAAATTAGGTTTCAAAACTTCACCATTTTGAGAAGCCGTTATGGTAAAGTTATCGAAAGTAGTATCTGCATTCTTGCCTTCGTTTTTCCAAGAATAATTTACAATTAGAATTTTATTGCCTTTGTCTTCTATAATTCTTCCACCATTTATCATAATAAAATTCGTGGAATCTATCTGAAAAAGTTTTCCAACTTCGGATGTGTGCTCAGGAGTAAAAGTTTCGAATTCCTTCGCTTGCCCCGAACATCCCACCAAGATGATATGTAAACAAACTAATAGGATGATTAATTTCAACAATTTATTCTTCATATTATTCACCCGTCACATTTTCTTGGGAGTCTTCTTCCTTAAGATCGTCAAATCCAAATACCCATGTTAAAATAAATGCCAGAACAAAAGCAACCAAAGCACTAACTATTGCAAAAATTAAATTTGCCATTCCGGCCTCGGCAGACACATAGCTAATTAAAGATAGAAGCCCTGGAGTAACCATGGAATAAGCTTTGATTTGAGTAATTCCAGCTATAAAACCCGCAACTCCTCCACCAATCATAGAATAGATCAAAGGTTTTTTCAGTGGTACTGCAACCCCATACAGAGCCGATTGAGAAATCCCAAAAACAGCAGTGATTCCAGCTGAGGTAGCAACTCCCTTATAATTTACTCTTTTTGTCTTAATTGCTACTGCAAAACATGCTCCTGCCAAGGCTATATTTGAAGCCAAATTTCCTGGCAACATAACTGTATCATATCCTAATTGTGCAAGATTTTGAGCTACTATTGGAATTATCGAATAGTGGGCTCCCGTCATAACTAAAAGAGGAGTAAAAGCTCCCATTAATGTTGGTACTAACCAGGCTGATCTTTCGTTTAGGAAAGTAATGAGCGTGTTGATAAGATTTCCTATCCACGTCCCAATCGGCCCAATAATTATTAGACCTGCAATCCCTGTAATAAACATTGTTACTAAGGGGACTAATATGGTCTTTAAGATTTTAGGACTGTGCTTTTCAACAAAAGGTTCTACTTTAGATTGAAATAACACTATTAAGATGATTGGTAAAACGCTGGATGGATATCTGCTGTAAGTGACAGGTATCTTCCCAAACAGTGTCAAACTCCAGCCAACATTCTTTGCCCATTCAAATAATTTCGTAACTTCAGGATACAATAGAAAGCCCGCTGTGGCTGCAGCCATAAATGGTGATGCTCCGAAAACCTTAGCACTTGTAAAAGCCAAATATATTGGCAAGAAATAAAATACAGCGTCACCTAATGCATTTAGAAAAATATAGGATGAAGAGACTTTTTCTATTACTCCAGTCATAAGAAGGATATCTCGTAGCGCTTGTAATAGTCCGCCACCAATCATTATCGGCAGGATGGGCTTGAAAATCTGACCTAGAGTATCAAAAAATTTGGATATAAAACTTTTGTTTTCAGTAGCTTTAGTCATAATATATTCCTTTCTGACCCATGGTAATAGGTTGCATCATGTAAGTTCATAACTTGTAAACCCGCTCGCCGCGTCTTCATGTTTTTAAGCATACAGCTCATCATGCAAGTTCATAACCCGGTTGACTCGCCCCTTGGCTTCATCATTAGCAATTGTGTATCTTGCATAATCTGCATTCATAACTCATGGTTAATAAGTTAGACCGAAACCGAGCTTATATTCATTACCCATCTCATCTTTATAAGCATAATGCATTCCTTCTGGCATATATAAGTCTTTGTCATAGCCTGGTACATCATTTCTGGAGACACATTCACCCTGTTGGTCCACAGCAATTACTTCTGCGCTAGCAGGCAATGTAATGGGCAGAACTCCTGAAGGAGAAACTTTGCCGGAAAACACATCGAATTGTGCTTTAATTAAAGTCTCAAAGTGAGCTACGAGTCCATCTACTTTAGGCTCGATAGAATCGAACAACCAAGGCATAACAGTATTAACGCTTACCACAAACTTGCCTCCATGCTTGTGACATAGTCTTTCGATTTCAAATAACCTATCAATATTAGAAATCGTAGTTTCTTGATACTCTGATCCATCAACAGCTGTGTTGGTCTTGTTCTCACATAAAGCCAATTCCAAAAGCCCAGGAGTTGCAGAAAAGTAATTCCCGGATTTAGGATACATAAATACCAAAGCTACATCGGCATCTTCAATTTGATCTGCTAAATTTATACCATAATAATTTCTAAGAATTTCTTTAGCATCATTTTCATAATGCTTAGCCATTTTTGCATCTTTGTGGAGGCATTCTATATATACTTTTGCATTTTTCTTAAATGGAAAGACATTTTTATTCTTTAAGATTACTACAGACTTTTGATGAGCTTCATAAGCTTTGTTCCAGCTGGCTTTATCTGAAACAACTGCCTTCGCCACCTCTGGATCAACATAAGTTTTAGAATCAAATAGACCTAAATCAAACATTTCTACTAATAGCCTAATATTAGCTTCATCAATTCTCTCTTCTGAAATTGAGCCATTTTCAACTGCCTTTTTAATCCAATGAACTTCATTAGTATCGGCAATAATATCTACACCTGCGTTTATAGCCTTAGCTGCTTTGTCATCTTTAGCTAAATTTTCAACGCCCCAATCCATATTGTCAATAATACCGGAATCGCTATTAATATAGCCTTTAAAGCCCATCTTTTTTCTCAAGATATCATCAATAAAGTATTTGTTAAAAGCAAAACCCACATCTTCGAAAGGTATTTTTTCGCCATTATATTCTTGAACAGCGCTTTTTTCTTTTGAAGGAATTGAATAGTACGGCATAATTGAGCTGGTTTTATAATCAACAGCTACTTTGAAAGGTGGTAAATGATATTTTTCTAAAGAACCTGGAGTTTTATATACGTTGAACTTCCCTTCTTTATAGTGGGGATCAAATCCATTTTCTCTGGCTCCCCCTCCAGGGAAGTGCTTCATAGTTAATGCGACAGAATTTTCACCCAATTCTTCACCTTGGAAACCCAATATGAGTCTTTTAGCTACGTCACAAATTAGCTCAGTACTTTCTCCGAAAGTTCCATAAGTCCTTTGCCACCTGGGATCTGTTGCTATATCAAGCATGTACATATAGCCCTTTCGAATCCCCGACGCAGCCCATTCCTTTCTGGCGTATTGAGCAAAGTCGGAGATTATTTGTGCGTCCCCACCATTCTTTATGTCTCCTAAGGCAGCTGTAGCTAAGCCTAAAGTTCCAGGCCAAGTAGAGAAGACCCCTACTGCATCGTTCATTCCAAAAGTTCTCTCAGCATTTTCATTTCTTGAATTAGATGCTATTAATACAGGAATTCCCAATCTGGTGCTCTCTGCCACTTCATTCATGGCATTGATCCACTTCGCAATATCAACTTCACTAATATTTTCTCTTAAGATAAAGCGCCTCATATGGAGCTCTTTGATGGTTATTGTATTTCCGTATTCTTTTTGATCGATGAATATACTGGACTTACTTTCCTTATATTCATCATTTAGTATTCCATCAGGACTATTTTGGGACTTGTCTTGTAACGACTTCCCGGTATTCTGGGTAGTAATCATCATCATTCCGACTTTCTCGTCGAGATTCATTTTGCTAACTAAATCCTTCGCTCTCTCTATAGAAGGTAGTCTCCAATCTTCATATGGATCAAGCTTTCCGTTTCCATTCAAGTCCTTAAATTTCAAACCATCTACTTCGATTAAGTTCTTAGACCTTACTTCTAATTTAATCTGCTCCATTGTTTTCCCTCTCTTCTCTATATCGTATAATATAAATATTCACAGCAAAATAAATACCTAAACATTTTTTAGCAAAATAAAGCATATAAAGAATAATAGAGCTAAAACCTTCTGTTTTATCAGTTTTTCGTTAACCTTACTATTGGAAAAAGAAATAGCCCCATATGGGGCGGTTTATTCGAAAAGTATTTACTCGCACATTCATATAACGTTTTGGTACATAGGATATATTGCTTTACTTTATGAGATACTATCCTTGTTTTCAGGAAAGCAAACTTGGCTTATTATGTAATTTAATTTATGCTGTGCTATGTCAAATTTAATGGTATAATTAGTCTTACTAAAACGCAAATGGAGATACATATGAATTTATTACAATTTGATAGATTTGACATGCTAAAAAAGCCTATAAGACAGCGTCATTTTTTAAGACCAATCACATGGTTAATAAGCTACCCTGCTGTTTGGGCTCATCGCAGCAAAATAACGAAAATAGGAATGCAGGGATTAAAGCCCCCATATTTGTTATTGTGTAATCATAATTCCTTTTTTGATTTCAAAGTTATGACTGCAGCCTTATTTCCACATCGTGCAAATTATTTAGTAGCGATAGATGGATTCATAGGTAGAGAATGGCTTATGAGAAATGTAGGATGTATATGTAAACGCAAATTTACAAGTGACACAGTAATGGTTCGGCATATGAAAAGAGTTGCTGAAAATGGTGATGTAGTCGTATTGTATCCTGAAGCGCGGTATTCTCTTTGTGGAACTAATGCAGTTCTCCCTGAATCACTGGGGAAATTAGCCAAACTACTAAAAATACCTGTTGTAACACTAATAATGCATGGGCATCATGTAAATTCGCCTTTCTGGAATATAAAAAATAGAAAGGTTAAGCATACTGAGGCAGTATTGACTCAATTAGTAACAAAAGATGAAATCGAAAAATTAGACTATAAAGAGATTAATGCAAGAATTGATACAATTTTTAAATATGACGATTTTGCATGGCAAAAAGATAGAAATGTACGTATAAGTTATCATGACAGAGCAAAAGGACTTCATAAGGTGCTTTATCAGTGTCCTAACTGCCATACAGAGTATCGTATGGCATCCGAAGGAAGCAAACTTTGGTGTAACAGCTGTAATAAGCAGTGGGAAATGTCCGAGTATGGAGAGCTATCTGCTTTGAATGGCAAAACGGAGTTTACTCATATCCCCGACTGGTATGAATGGGAAAGATCGCAGGTACGTAACGAAATAGAAAGAGGAGCGTACAGGTTTGAATCCGATGTCACTGTTGATTCTCTGCCTAACGCCAAAGGGTTTATAAATTTGGGAAAGGGAAAGCTTATCCATGATATAAACGGATTTTTATTAGAGGGCGAATACGAAGGAACTCCTTATTCCGTATCAATAAACTCTAAAGCGCTATACTCTTGTCATATTGAGTACAACTATCTTGGAAATCGGGGAGATTGTGTAGATCTTAATACCCTAACCGACACTTACTATGTTTTTCCAAAAGGCGAAGACTTTTCTGTGACCAAAATTGCACTCGCTACTGAGGAAATATATAATTTATTGCGTTCAGGTTACAACATTAATCCCCACAAAACAGAACAGTTAGGTTAATTGCACTATAAATAAAAAAATAGACCTTACTACCATGGGAGTTTAGGAGTAAGGTCTTTTTTAATTGTGTGGGAATACTTCTCATTACTTTCTACATTTTATATCTAATTCTTTTATTAAAGAAAGCAATTCTTCAGGCTTATGCACTATATAATCTGGTACTTGTTCCGGCGATTCTGGAATCATATTATAGCGAGGCGACCAGTCCAATAAAATGGAGGTAATACCAAACATATTTGCTCCTGCTATGTCTTTTTTTACATTGTTGCCAATCATAACAATTCTTTTTTTGTCGTCATCTGTCAGATTGTTTTTTTGCATAGCATCTTCAAACATAATTCTTGCAGGTTTTTGCTTACCTACTATTTCAGAAATTGTCCAAGTTTTAAAGCAGTATTTTAGTTCATGTTGACTATATACATTTTCAAAAGACTGAGCTTCACCATCAGCCACCAACGCTATAGTATAGCCTTGGTCATAAAGTGCTTTAAGGGTCTCTATCGCACCCGGTATTGTTTTTGCCGAAACAACTATTCCGTCTTCGTTACGAATCTCAGTTGATTCATCAATTATTGTGTCTCCACTGTCCGTAAAAATAATTAACTTTGGTTTTTGCTCATTATTCATCATATGAAAATCCCCTTAAATCTAATTCTTCTGCTCGATGGCACGCAACTTCCCGTCCTTGTCTTATTTCACAGTACTCGGGTGATACTTCCTTACATTTATCTAAGAAATAACTGCATCTTTCATGAAAATAGCAGCCACTTGGAGGGTTCGCTGGGTTTGGTATCTCACCTTTAAGTGGAATCCTATCCATTTTTACCGTTGGGTCCGCCACAGGAACGGACGACAATAAAGCTTCGGTATAAGGGTGCATTGGCTTTGAAAATAGAGCCTCTGTTTCAGCAAACTCCACCATTTTTCCTAAATACATTACACCTACTCTGTCTGAAATATGCTCCACAACAGATAAATCATGGCTTATAAAAATATATGTCAGCCCCATATCCTTTTGCAAATCTTTCAGCAGATTTATAACCTGTGCCTGAATAGACACATCAAGAGCTGACACTGGTTCATCACAGACTATTAGCCTTGGATGTGTTACCAAAGCGCGTGCAATACCAATTCTTTGACGTTGACCACCAGAAAATGCATGTGGATATCTTTTTAAATAGCTTGTATTTAAGCCAACTTTAGCTGCAATTTCAATAGCCTTGTATTCCATTTCATCCTTTGACATATCAGGGAAATTGGCCTCTAACGGCTCTTTAATAATATCTAACACTGACATTCGTGGATCCAAGGATGAATATGGATCTTGAAAAATCATTTGTATATCCTTACGCAATTCTTTTAATTTATTTCTATCAATATTTAAAAAATCGTAAGTTTCTCCATCCTCGGCTGTGTAAAGTACAGAGCCACTCGTTGCAGGTATACCCCTTACAATACACCTTCCAAGCGTTGTTTTACCACATCCGGATTCACCAACAATACCAATTGTTTCGCCCTGAACAATGTTAAAACTCACGTCTGTTACAGCTTTAACTGAAATTTTTTTGGAGGTAAATACCTTATGCAAATTTTTTACTTGAAGTATATAATCACTCAATGCTACTACCCCCCTTTATTGTTCTTGAAACAGCATGGCAACTGACAGTGTGATTGGACTCGATAGCTAAAACTTCTGGTTCTTTTACATTGCATACCCCTTCTATGCGGTCTTTACACCTGTCATAAAAGCTACAGCCCGAAGGTAAATTCATGGCTAAAGGAACAGTCCCCTCTATAGAGAACAATCTTTCTTGCTTCTTTGTGCCAATCTTATGTACTGAGCCAAGTAAACCCTTTGTGTAAGGATGTTTTGGGTCATGATATATTTGTTCCACAGAACCTGTCTCAATAATTTTTCCTAAATACATAACAGCCACTCGATCACACATTTTAGCAACTGTACCAAGGTCATGAGTGACAAAAAGCACCGACATCTGTAAATCCTTTTGGAGTTCCTTAATTAATTCTAAAATTTGCGCCTGAATAGTTACATCAAGCGCTGTAGTTGGCTCATCAGCTATTAATAGTTTTGGCTTACATACAAGAGCCATAGCTATAAGTGCGCGCTGAAGCATGCCTCCAGAAAACTCATGTGGATATTGGTCATAACGTTTCTCAGCATTTGCAATACCCACCTTTTTCATCATATCAAGTGAAATTGCTTTTGCTTTCTTTTTATCCTTTGTTATATGTAACCTTGTAGATTCATTTATTTGATTTCCAATGGTGTACATTGGCGAAAAACAAACCATGGGCTCTTGAAAAATCATTGATATCTGTTTTCCACGAACATCTCGTATTTGTTCTCCTTTAGGTGGAAGCTTCAATAAATCGACCTCACCTTCGGCATCAGTATCAAAGAAGATCTCCCCTTCAGTAGAACACTTTTTATCATTGATCCCTAATATGGCTTTACAGGTAAGTGACTTTCCACAACCCGACTCTCCAACAAGACCAAGAGTTTCGCCTTTGTCTATGCTAAAAGATACACCGCGTACTGCGGTTAATGTACCTTCATCAAGAGCAATATTAATCTTTAGATTCTTAACACTAATAATAGTTTCTTTTCCGTCCATGACGTCCTCCAGTTCCTATTTATATGGATCAGCTGCATCGCGTAGGCCATCACCAATAAAGTTAAATGCTAATACTGTAAGAATAACTGCGAACAATGGTATGAGCCTCCAGGGATATGTAGCTATGCTGGTAATCTCCTGTGCTTCCTGTAACAATACTCCCCAGCTTGTAGCTGGAGAACGTATTCCAAGTCCCAAAAAACTCATAGAAGTTTCGCCAATTATCATACCAGGAATACCTAACGTTAAACTGACAATGAGGTAACTCATAAATCCGGGAACGAGATGCTTGGTTATAATCTTGAAATTACTGACCCCGGAAATCTTCGCAGCCATAACATAATCTTCTTTTCTTAAAGAAATGAATTTACCTCGCACAATCCTAGCTAAACCAGTCCATGAAATAAAGGACACAATAATTGTAATATATAAATACATTCTAACAACGGGAATATCGGGAGGTATGGAAGCTGAAAGAGCCATCCACAAAGGGATTGAAGGAATTGATGATAAAACTTCAATAATCCTTTGTATTGCGGTGTCAATCACTCCACCAAAATATCCTGAAATACCACCAATGATAATTCCTAGCACAAAGCTAATAATTGTTCCTGCAAATGGTACTGTTAATGATACCTGGCTTCCTAAAATCATTCTGGAAAACAAATCCCTCCCCATAGAATCTGCCCCCATTAGTAGTATTGCTCCACCTTCTTCTACCCCGAATAAATGAAGGTCGGACTTAAACAAACCTAAAAACTTGTATTCACAACCATGTGTAAACCATTGAATCTTATAAATTTCATCCATATTTTCAGAATATACTTTTCGTTTTGTTACTGGATCTCTTTCCATATCAATGCCATAGACAAATGGTCCTATGTACTTACCTTCATGATACATATGTATCTTTGTGGGTGGAGCATTCATAATTTTAGAATTATATGCAACAAGATCCGATGGTGCAATGAAGTTTCCAAATAATGCGACAAAATATAATATCCCTAGAACCCATAGGCTTACCATTGCCAGTTTATGTTTTTTGAACTTTCTTCCCATTAATGTCCATTGAGAAGCAAGATAGTATTCATCATCCTTATTCTTTTTATTTTTTCTTTTATGTAAAACCATCTTAGTAACTCCTCTCTGCGTAACGTATTCTGGGATCAAGCCATGCCAAAGCTATATCGGATAGTAAAGTTCCAAGAACCACCAGAAAACCTTGAGTAAGAAGAATGGTTCCTGCTAAATACATATCCTGGTTTTTCAAAGCTTCATACAAAACCGGACCCAAAATTGCCATGTTCATAACAATGGCAGATATAGTAGAACCTGAAAATAGTGATGAAAGAGAGCCTGCAAGCCCGCTAACAACTGGATTCATTGCAGCTCTAAGACAGTATTTATATGTAATAACTCTTTCGCTTACTCCTTTAGCACGTGCTGTTAATACATACTGTTGTGTTACTTCATCAAGCATTTGTGCTCTAACTGTACGTATTATGCCACAGGTGTTACCAGTACCTATAACAACAATTGGAATAATTAAATGCTTTAGAAATCCTCCAAGATTTGAAAAGTTCAATCCTTCTCTTAGAATATCCTCAGAAAATAGACCGATTAGAGGATCTCCCGTTAAGGTGAATGAGGCAAACATTAAAATAATTGCCAAGAGAAAGTTTGGAGTCCCAACTCCAAGAAAACCTATTGTCGTAAAAACAAAGTCACCCACTGAGTATTGATTAAGTGCACTATATATTCCGATGGGAATCGAAACAAAATAAGAAAATAGCATAATAATTAGCGTGATAGCAACAGTGAGTGGCAACCTGTCCATGATAACACTCCATACAGGTCTGTTATATGAAAAAGAATATCCAAAATCACCTTCGGTGATTATTTTCTTCATCCATTTACCATATTGATAATACCATGGCATATCTAATCCATATTGCTCACGTAAATTATCAATATCTTCACTGGTAAATACTTCACCCTCAGCAGACATCCTTGAAACATAGCTTGTTACATAGTCTCCAGGTGGCAGTTGAATAATGAAAAATACAGCTATTGATAGTAACAACACCGTTGGAACAAACATCAACACCCTTTTAAATACATAATTTCCCATGTCTGCACATCCGTCCTATCTTTAATTGTCGGTCGGAAACTTAAAGCTTCCGACCGAATTAATTATACTTCTATATATATCAAGCTGTTTGCGATGTTTCATATTTCGGTCGGGCTATACAATATCAGGTTACATCGCACAAATCCCCATATTATAGTATCGGGAATAATAAACTTTTCTTACACTAAAATACCTGTTAACTATTGTGCAAAATACAAGCACTGGTAGTGAGCTATACCGAAATCTCTGAACTCGTCACAGAATATTGAGTTTTCAGGGAAATTCCTAATGTTCTTATCTTTTGCAATTAGCACTGGCAAGCTTTCCATATAGCCTATAACCCAAATATTATCTTCATGAAGTCTTAACATTTTTAGTGCTATTTCTTCTTGCTCTTTAGCGTTCATTGCACCTTTTAGCTCATCGTATAATTCGCATAGCTTCTTCAGATCTCCTGTAGGTTCTACCCCTTCAGCACCCTTGGAAGCATACCAGTTACCAACTGCACCATACCATGGTGTATAGTTTCTTACAGGAACAAGTGTATCTGGTCTTAAAATTATACTTACACTTGTAGCAGATGAAACTGGTGCAAGAACTGCTTCATGATCATTACTTGTTGTCATATTGTCAAGCACTGAGCGGTCGACTGGTTTATATGTAGTCTGAATACCAACATCATTATAATACTTCATTAAAATCTCTGCAGAAGAATCTGCGCCCGAATCGGTAAATGTCTGCAAGTTAAGAACAAAATCTGTTCCATCCTTGAAATCATAATATCCATCAGAACCCTTCACTAAACCGCAGGATTCAAGTAGCTCTTTAGCTTTCTCAGGGTTATATTCAGTCCATTTTGTTGCCCATTCTTCACTGTAACCCATAGCACCTTTTGATGGAGCAGCTTGCCTACCATCAGCAAAGCCGTCAGAAATCAACGCTGCATACTCCTCGCGATCAACTGCTATAGAAAGAGCTTGTCTGAAATCTGGATTTTGGAATAGCTCTCTTTTTTTCAAATCCTTAACTGTCTGATTTAAATGAAGCTGTGATACAAGATCAGCCCAGGAAACACTTGACCATTCAACAAACTCATATCCACCCTTATCCATATTTGCAGTTAGTACATCATAATCAGTATAAGAAACAGCGAAGATGTTCACTGTGCCATCTAAAATCTTAAGTAAAGTTTGCTGAGGATCTGAAACTCTCAAGAAACGAAGTTCATTAATATATGGAAGTTGTTGTCCTTTTTCATCAACTTTCCAATAATATGGGTTTCTTCTCATTACAAAGTATTCGCCATCACAATCATTGTGTTCTACATCTTCAAATACAACCCATGGGCGTAGTGTCGGTCTTCCAGGAACATTCCAATAATAATATCCTGTTTCTTTACCCATAGCTACAGCGTCTGAATATCCCATTTCTTTAGCCTTTGCATTTGCTGCTTCTTCACCTATAAACTTGGGAAGTATTTCTTTATACCAGTGAGCTGGTGCAAAACACCACTTTCCATTGATTGCCAGGTTCTCTAAAAATGTAGGTTTAGAATACTCGAAAGTAACAGTGAATGTGTAGTCATCAACTTTTTCAAATTTTGCAATTGAATCATTACCGTCTGGATCTGTTACTTTAAAACAATCCCAAAGACTCTTACCAAATGTTTCTTCAACGCACATCTCATAATAGAAGAATATTACATCGTCTGCTGTAAAGGGTTCACCGTCGGACCACTTCATACCTTCTCTTAAGTAAATGGTATAGACTGTAGCATCATCATTGACATCATAGCCTTTTGCTACGTTGGGCTCAACTGTACCATCGGTCTTAAATCTAAAAAGAGCCTCTTCTGTGATTTTTCCATAGTACCATTGAGAGCTTTTACCATTGAAAGTGAAGTTGAGTTCACCGCCGTAATTACCTGTACTTTCCATGTATTCCACCATAACATCATCAGCAGCTGGTAAACGTTTCTCCAATTCAGGTAATTTACCCGCCTCCACTAGTGCCTTAAACTCTTCTGGTTCAGTAAACTGTGATTTACTCCCGGTTTTACTGTCTGGTATTGCTGTGGGCTTAGGAGCTGCTGTTGCCTCAGGCGCTTTAGTAGGCTCTTGAGCTTTTTTAGTAGGTTCTGGTACTGTACCTGTACCTGCTGTTCCACCACATCCTGCAAGTAATCCCAGTGTAATAGTTACAATCATAAGTAACACTAATACTCGGCTTCTCATGAAATAACCCCTCCTCAATCTTTTAATATAATATGTTAATATTCATATTATTTTAGTTTACAATTATCGGTGGCTTAAGGTTTATTATTCGTACTAGTTGAATCTTTAAGAACTTCTATTAAAAACAAAATCGCAATTGCCTGCCCATAAGGCATCTTCTTTATTTCAATATCCTTATAGTGTTGTATGCTATCTCTACCCATAGGAGTTCCGTAAGACACCTGGTTCACATAACCATCTTCATCTATACAATCTAGTATAGGCTCAATAGCTCTATATGCACACTTTTTATATTTAGGGTCAATTATCCCAATATCTACTGCTTTTAAAATTCCATAACCAAAGCCGCAAGTTGCGCTTGCTTCAAGATACGATTCAGCATCATCTATAATAGTATGCCACATTCCACTTGAGTCTTGGTACTTTTCTAAAGCATCAACCTGTCGTTTCAATGATTGCCCTAAGTATTCTTTGATTGCTTCTTCACATTCTACAATTGATAAAAACTCAGGTATTGCAATGGTTATCCAGCAATTTCCCCGTCCCCATAATGCTTCAGTAAAGTTGTGGTTACCATTGAACGTCCAACCGTGGTACCATAATCCACTTTTTCTTTCGGTCAGATACTTAGAATGGACTAGGAACTGATACTTTGCAGCTTCCACCCATTTCTTGCAATCAAGAACCATTCCCATTTTCGCAAGAAATAAAGCAGCCATAAACAGAGTATCAACCCAGAGCTCGTTCTCATTTAAAGTATCCGATGTCAAATGTTGAAAACCTAATTCTTCGGTCTTCGGAAGTTTCTCAACCAGCCAATTTGCCCATTCAATACATATCTCTTTATACTTATTATCTTTTGTATGCTCATACAAATATGCCATTGTTAACATTGGTGCTGTGGTATTTATATTTTTTGATGGCAAACCTATTTTAAATTGCTGGTCGTAATAATTAGTAATAATGTCAAAATATCTTTTATCATTTGTGTTCTCATATAGTTTCCAAAACCCTAATAATGCAACCCCTTGAGGCCACTCCCAATAGCGATAACGGTTAATATCATCATCATTTAAGTTGTTAGTTACCATGTTCTTTAGAAATATATCATCATCTTCATACAAAGAATCTTTGGTTGTTCTTATAACTTTAGCTAATTTCGACTCAACAATCTCTATTGTTTTTGCATCTGCTGTTTCTGATTTCAATTGCTTTTTCCCTTTAAATCGCATTTTAGCTTACCTTTCCTTTACATAATAGCAAAATAAGCAACAAGTATAACAACTGAATAAACAGACACCAAAGAAATTATTTTTTCAGTGTTAATTATGTTTATTGTCGTTAAATTTCATATTTTTTTATTCTTAACAACGGATTAATTTGTTATATATAACAACTACCACTTACAATTTATCAGCTTAATGGCTTATTTTTCTATGCAGAATTTGCTTTTGTCCCTAATAAAACATTGCATATTTTGCTATCTCGTGATATGTTAAATAATAACGAGGTATCATAACTACATTTGAATAGGTGCATATTATGTTAATTAATAATAAGTTGATATATGAAAAAGAATATCTAGTTACCATAGGAAAACCCACCGATAGTTGTTATTATTTCTTTGACTATGATGAACGATATTATGACATTAATATGGAATTTCAGCATTTTCATAATTTTTATGAAATACATATTTTGCTTGATGATTACGCTGCTCATATAATAGAGGGTAATTTATATAGAATAGGCTTTTTAGATTTTGTATGTCTAAAGCCTTATTCTTTACATAAATCTGAATACCCAGATGGCCCTGCAAAAAAAAGACTCATAATCCAATTCAATGTACCGGACTTTCCAGCAACTCTTCAAGGTGAAATCCTTGAACTACTAAGCCTATTTGAAGCACCATTACCCATTTACCGTTTTGAGCAAAACCATCAGGATTTAATAATTGATAAACTAAATGAAATTTACACAATATCGAAAATAGACAGTCCAATAAATATACTTTCTATCCACAGTAAATTTTACGACCTTTTATGCACAATATACAACCTTAGAGACAAGAACACTTATCAATCCGAGTCCCTAAACGCTACCACCGCAAAAATATACTCGATAGCATCTTATATACATAATCATTTTAATGAGGAATTGACACTTGATGTGCTTGCTCAACATTTTTATATAAGTAAATATTATCTATCTCATTTATTTAAGGATGTGACAGGCTTTACTCTGACTAACTATATACAAATGACAAGAATTAGAAACGCACAACAACTCTTATTATTTTCAGACAAAAAAATAACCGACATTGCTATACAATGCGGCTTCACAAGTTTTTCTCAGTTTAACAGGGTTTTCAATAAGTTTTGCAAATCTTCCCCTCGTGATTACAGAAACAAAGCAAACCTAGATTATTCTAAGGGTTCTCCTTTCCCAAGTATTAATGCAAGGGATTAGCGAATAGACATCATAGAACTAATAGATTTACTTTATGAGTTGACGCCAGGCCTAAATTATTTAATAATTTAAGCCTGACTAATGAGTTAATTTTTTAAATACCCATTTCTTCTTTGAGCTTTTTAAGTTCTTCATCAACCGAAGCAGAACCCTGACTTGCATATTTTTCTTCAAGTTGCTTAGCTTCATCAATTGGCTCCATGTTCAGCTCACTCATTGCATTTGCTTCATCAAGCATCCGGTTTGCCTTTTCTTCCATTTTTCTAAACTTATCTTCGGCTCCCTGAGATCTTTTCGAAACACTGCTAACCTTATTTATGGTTTCCTGAGTTTTTGCTATGGCAACTTTAGACTTTATAACCTGTTTACGAGCTTTCAAAGCCTCAATATCTGAAGTGAGCTTATCATGCAACTGACGCATTTTAACTGCATTTTCATGGGCTGCTGCATATGCCGTCATAAGTCCAGCACCAATATTCTCTAGTTCTTGTTTCTTAGCAATAAATACACGTGCATCGTTTTCATTACCAGCAGCAAGAGCCTTTTTAGCGTATTCCTCATACTTTGATACTTCTGCTTGATTCTCATCTACTAAACGTTTTGTGCGAGTTTCCTCTGCCATGACCCCTGCTGTACTGCGTTTAACTTCTGCAAGATCATCCATCATATTATTTAAGTATTGGTCTATCATCTTTGATGGATCCTCCATTTTGTCAAGAATTGCATTTACGTTTGATTTAATGATATCTCCGAACCTCTCCAATATAGCCACTTTTATAACCTCCTAGAATTTATTGCACTGTCCATTAGGACAGAAATTGCATACGATTTTTAATCATTTTGCTCATACTTTTTTGCAAGATCCTCTGCTTCATCACTTCCAAACTGCTCCAATGGTGTATTAAGAATCTTCTCCCGTTGTTCCCTCTCAAGATTCTTCTGTTCCTTTGATTTTTGCCACCACCTGAACAAAACAACAAGAATTAAAAGAACCCCTATTACAATAAAGAAATATGACCACGGCGAGCGTGTAATAGTCATGATTCTATCTGCAGCGTCGCTAAATGCTTTGCTGAAGACTTCCTCATCAGACAGGCTGCTGTCATAATAATAGCGATCTATATAATCAAGTAAAATATCCGCAGCTTCGCTGTCAATGACGGTTTTTGCCTGTGCCCCACATAAGTAGAAATTAGTAAACTCATTATTATATTCAAGGAAAATGAACAACAAATGTGCTTCATCAGTAAACAATTCATCATATAATTGGTTTGCAAATATTTCGAAATCATCTGTGTCTGGATAATGTGTACCATTAATGGAGTCAGTAATATATAGATATGGCTGCACGCCCGTCTTATTGTAGAAGTTTTTCAAGCCTGTCTCAAGTTTTGTCTTATTTCTTATCCAACCTAACTCATCTGTATAATATCCTGTTTCATTTACCGATCCCTTAGGTAGAGCAACACGCTCTATAGTTGATTTAGTAACTTCCATGCCACTATTTGATGCTACCACATAAAGAGCAATAACTAAGATGGTAATGATAACAACTACGATAATGGCTGTAATACAGCCCGCAGACGAAGTTCTGCTAGTTCGGTGGACTACACCACCTCTGCTATTGTTGATGTAGACTGGTCTATAATTTATATGCGACGTGCTTCTACCAAAGGAACTTCCCCTAAAAGAGCTGGAACTTGCTCTACTTGAGCTCCTGCTAAAGGAACTTGAACCTGACCTGCTCGAACGTCCCCCAAATGAACTGGATGCAGATCTACTACTGCTTCT